>RGQW01000001.1 GCA_010029945.1 Actinomycetota bacterium
TTACCCTTGGCTGTGTAGGGGTATTTCTTACCATTCACCATCGGCATTTAGTCTCTCCTTGCTCCAAAACCCAACCGTCTATGCGGTGTCTGTGAATTTCTAATCCAGTGTGCTTTTTGTTGCGGATATCGCTCAGAAAGATATTTCCGCATGTCTCGAACGATCTCTCGCTGCACTTGTCCAGTGAGCACCATCTCGACCACCTGCATCACCTCCGGTGTGGTGACGCGCAGGCCGCCCCGGAATTCTGATTCGATGCCGAGTTGTTCGAGCATCGCATTGATTTGCGGCCCTCCTCCGTGGACGACGACCGGACGCAGACCTGCGAGCCGTAAGAAGACGACATCCTCGGCGAACGCGGCCGTCAGGTCCGCGTCGACCATTGCGTTGCCGCCGAATTTCACCACCACCGTCGCCCCATGGAATCGCCGCAACCAAGGAAGGGCGCCGGCGAGAACCGCTGCCTTGTCCTTGGCTTCGTCGATAGATCGATTCGTCATTCCCGCTCCTAGGTGGAATACGCCGAGTTCTCATGGACGTAATCGGCGGTCAGGTCGTTCGTCCATACCGTGACCGTCGAGGGGCCTGCCTTCAGGTGAACGTCGATGACGACATCGCGTTGACTCATGTCGACTCCCTCACGCGGGTCGCCGACTCCGCCACCTCGGCACACCGTGACGCCGTTGATCGCGACATCGACATGATCGGACTCGAAGGCGGCCGTGGTGGTTCCCAAAGCAGACAGGACCCTGCCCCAATTCGGATCTTCTCCGTGGATGGCGCACTTGAGCAGATTGCTCCGCGCAATAGTCCGGGCAGCCTCGAGTGCGTCGCTCTCACTTTCTGCTTCATGCACGGTGATGGCGATGTCCTTGGAGGCTCCCTCGGCATCGGCGATTAATTGCTGCGCAAGGTCGACACACAGATCCGTCAGGACTGTGGTGAATTCGTCGATGTCCGGCGCCGTCTGGGCGGAGCCACTGGCCATCACGATGACGGCGTCGTTCGTGGACATGCATCCATCAGAGTCGATTCGGTCGAAACTCACCGAGGTCGCGTGCCGCAGGGCTGCATCGAGCGCCGCGGCGGGAACATCCGCATCGGTAGTGATGAAAACGAGCATCGTCGCCAGGCCGGGAGCGAGCATGCCGGCGCCCTTGGCCATGCCACCTACGACGTAGCCGTCGCCTTCGCGTACCGCGGTCTTGGGAACGGTGTCGGTCGTCATGATCGCCTCGGCCGCGCTCTGGCCGGCCATCGACGACCCGTCGTCCGACATGGATCCCGACGGCGGATCAACAGCAGCACCTGGTGCCCCAACGTCGACAACGACGGTGTCGATGCCGGCATTCACCAGGTCCATCGGGAGAAGTTCACCGATCAAACCCGTCGAGCACACCAGGACGTCACCGGCGCCGATCTCCCGGCCACCCGCCTGCAGTGCGGCAGCAGTGCGCTCGGCCATGGTGTGGCTATCAGCGAACCCTTGAGGTCCGGTGCACGCGTTCGCTCCCCCAGAATTCACGATCACCGCACGAGCGCTGCCGTCGGCTATGACCTGACGCGACCACAGCACCGGAGCCGCAGGAAAGCGGTTGCTGGTGAACACAGCCGCCGCAGCATCTGATGGTCCATCGTTGACGATGATCGCGAGGTCTCGCCGTCCCGATGGCTTGATGCCCGCGGCTATTCCCAGCGCCCGGAACCCTTGCGCAGCGGTCACGCTCATGGCGCAATCCCGATGAGATCGAGTCCGCACGCCTCGTCGAGCCCGAGCATGAGATTGGCATTCTGAATTGCTTGACCGGCAGCTCCCTTACCGAGGTTGTCGATAACCGAAACGACGATGACCCGACCGGCGTGCTCGTCTACCGAGACCTGCACCTGGGCTCCGTTGGTGCCGAGCACCGCACCGGTCGTCGGCCACTGCCCCTCGTCGAGCACCGTGACGAACTGCTCGTCGGAGTAGGCGGCGCGAATGATCGCGCCGGGATCGTGTCCCGGCAAAACCGGAGCAGAGCACGTAGCGACGATTCCTCGAGGCATCGGGGCGAGCAACGGTGTGAAAGACACCCGAACAGCAGAAGGATCCTCGCCTGCCGCGGCCGCGATGGACTGCTCCATCTCCGGGGTGTGCTGATGGATGCCGCCAACTTTGTAGGCCGACATCGAACCCATCACCGATGTGGCGAGCAGTGAGTCGCTGGGTTTACGCCCGGCACCAGAGGTGCCCGATGCCGCAACGACAACGATGTCCGTTGAATCGATGGCCGCCGCATGCGCCAACGGCGCAAGAGCGAGTGCTACCGCCGTCGGGTAGCAGCCCGGGTTGGCGACGCGGGTGCTGGCGGCTATCTGGCCGCGAACTCCCGGGAGTTCGGCAAGGCCGTACGTCCAGGATCCGGCGTGCGTGCCGCCGTAGAACGCGGTCCAGGCGTCGGAGGAGACCAACCGGAAGTCCGCACCCAGATCCACCACCAATGTTTCTGCGGGCAGTTGTTCGACCAGAGCGGCTGACTCCCCGTGGGGCAGTGCCGTGAAGACCAGGTCGGCTTGCCCGAGAACCGACGGCGTTGTTTCGTCGAGAATCAACCCAGCCCAGGGCGTTGCTGAAAATTGCGGGTGAACTGCCCCGAGGGCCTCCCCTGCTCGCCCGGCAGCGCACGCAGCGATGAGGTCGAAGGTGGGGTGCTGCGCCAGATAGCGCAGGAGTTCACCCCCTGCGTACCCCGAGGCGCCGGCTACCGCGACAGTGGTCATGGGAAAAGTATACGCATATGCACATACTTTTTACCCCCGGGACCATGTCCGGTGCCTGATGAGCGCCCGTTACCGCAACCGCGCCCCCACGTCCGCGGACGTGCTCTGCACGATCGATTCACGAATACCGGCCAACTCCTCGGCGCTGAGCGTTCGATCCGGGGCCCGGAAACGAAGGGCGAATGCCACCGACTTATGTCCGTCGGGCACCTGGTCGCCCTCGTAGACGTCGAACAGTGACAGGCTCTCGAGTAGCTCGCCCGCTCCCCTCTCGATCGACGCCGCCACGTCGCGCGCGGAGACATCACCGGCCACCACCAAGGCGATGTCCTCTTTGGCGATCGGATGAGAGGAGAAATCCGGTGCGGGCCGAACCTCGGGGCTGGACTCGATGGCGCGGGATATGTCGAGCTCCAGCGCACACGAGCGAGGCGGCAGCCCCCAGGCCTCGGTGACAGCGGGATGAAGCTCACCGGCGATCGCCACCGGCTCACCGTCGACCATCACCTGGGCGCACCGACCCGGGTGAAAGGACGGATCGTCGCCTCGCTCGACAACGTATTCCACGCCGAGCACCTGGCAGACATCCTGAGCAACCGACAGGGCATCGGCCCAGGTGAATGCCTCGGCGTCATCGGCCCAGGTCTTCGCCACTCGATTTCCCGTGAACACGGCACCCAGGTGCGTCGGCTGATCGGGAAGAAGGTCCTGCAACTGCTGCCACTCTTCGTCGCTGGGGCGCTGGTCGACTCCAGGTCGCGGAGCATGCTGCGATCCCGCAGGTCCGCGGAATACCGCACCCATCTCGAATATCGCCGCGTCGTCGAAACCCCGACTGACGTTTCGTTGAGCCGCCACGAGCAACGTCGGAAGGATCGCTGCACGAAGCTTCGGCTGTTCGTCGGAAAGAGGATTCGCCAAGCGCGGTGACACGCGCCGCTCATCATCGTCGGGCCAGCGCAGAGCATCGGCGTCCGCATCCGATGTGAACGGGTACGTCAGCACCTCCACCAAACCACGCGCCGCGAGCACCATGCCGATGCGCCGCCGCAATCGCTGAGCGTGCGTCAGGCCATGTCCGGCAGGAGCCGTGGGAAGGGTGGACGGCAGTTTCGCGTACCCCACGAGGCGCACAACTTCCTCGACGAGATCGGCCGGGTCGGTGAGGTCCGGACGCCATGAGGGCGGGGCAACGCTCAACTCGCTTCCATCGACGGTTACCGAGCACCCGATAGCTTCGAGTGTGGCGATCACGTCATGGACAGGAATGTCCATTCCTGCAACCTGCGAGGGCAGGTCACCCGAGATGCGAATGACTCGCTCCTCCATGGGCGCTTCCACTGCGGTCATTCCCTGATACGTCCCGCCCGCGAGATCCACCAGCAGCTCGCTGGCTCGGGCCGATGCGACAGGGGCGAGCGCGCGATCGATTCCTCGTTCGAACCGACGACTGGCTTCACTCGTGAGTCGGTGGCGGCGCCCCATCCTCGCCACGACCTCCGCGCCGAAGTAGGCCGCCTCGAGTGCGATGTTCTCGGTGTCGTCGGCAATCTCTGTCGTGGCCCCACCCATCGTTCCTGCCAGACCAATGGGTCCACGATCGTCACGGATCGTCAGGTCGTCGACAGACAGCGTGCGCTCGACATGGTCGATCGTCTCCAGCGACTCCCCCGGCTGCGCTCGACCAGCACGCACCGTTCCCTGCAACGCGTCCAGATCAAAAGCGTGGAGCGGCTGACCTAGTTCAAGCATCACGTAGTTGGTGATGTCGACCGCAAGCGACACCGATCGCATACCGCAATCCCGGAGGCGATTGCGCATCCATTGCGGCGTCGGCGTATGCGGATCGATGCCTGTGATGGTGCGCAAAGTGAACAACGGGCACGCCTCAAGATCATCAGAGGCGCACGCCGCGGGTGCGCGGTCGTCCGCAGGCCCCGGGAGGGTTTCGGCGCGGTCCACGGGATCGTGGAAGTCCACGCCGTAGGCGATCGCGACTTCGCGCCCGATTCCGCGCAGGGACAGCGCATATCCCCGGTCGGGGGTGATGGCGATGTCCAGAACATCGTCTCCCGCGCCGAGGATCTGCGACGCGTCGGCGCCGGCCTCCGCCGTGCCCTCGGGCAGCACGATGATGCCCGCGTGATCATCACCCAGACCGAGTTCACGTTCGGAGCAGATCATTCCGTTTGAGACGTGACCGTACGTCTCGCGAGCCGTGATCGTGAAGTCACCCGGCAGCGTTGTTCCGGGCGGAGCGACCACCACGAGATCGCCTTCGGTGAAGTTTTGGGCTCCGCAGATGATCCCGCTCGGCTCACCGGCCCCGATGTCGACCTGACACCACCGGATCGGCTTCTTGAACTCGGTGAGTTCCTCGATTTCCCGCACGTGACCGACGACGATCGGTCCGGTAAGGCCGGCGCCGACGGTGTCGACGGTTTCGACCTCGAGTCCGGCAGAAATCAAGCGCTCGGCAACATCGCGTCCGGATTGGTCGGCCGGAACATCGGCGACCTCCCGGATCCACGACAAAGGAATACGCATCAGGCATCCACCCCGAAAGCGGTGGTGAAGCGCACGTCACCTTCGACCATGTCGCGCATGTCGGTCACAGAGTTTCGGAACATCAAGGTGCGCTCGATTCCCATGCCGAAGGCGAAGCCCCGATACACGTCGGTGTCGATTCCGACCGCCGCCAAAACACGCGGATTGACCATGCCGCAGCCGCCCCACTCAATCCACCCCTCGCTCCCGCAGGTCCGGCACGCGCGCGAGGCGTCACCAACGGAGGCTCCGCGACACACGAAGCATTCGAGATCGACCTCGGCGCTCGGTTCGGTGAACGGGAAGTACGAAGGGCGAAGTCGGGTCACAATCCCCTCACCGAACATCTGCCGAGCCAGGTGATCCAACGTTCCCTTGAGGTCACCCATGGTCAGACCTTCGTCCACCGCCAAGCCTTCGATCTGGTGAAACACCGGGGTGTGGGTCGCGTCGAGTTCGTCGGTCCGGTAGACCCGTCCGGGCGCCACGACGTAGATGGGCAGCGGACGCTCGAGCATCGCGCGAATCTGAATGGGTGACGTCTGCGTTCGGAGCACCACACCGCTGTCGGCTGACTCGACATAGAAGGTGTCCTGCATGGTGCGCGCCGGATGATCCGGTGGGACGTTGAGCGCATCGAAGTTCGCCCACTCGGCCTCGGCCTCCGGTCCTTCGGCGATGTCGTACCCCATGGAGATGAAGACATCGGCCATTCGTTCCATGAGCGTCGTGAGCGGATGTCGACCTCCGACGGCGGCACGACCCACCGGCAGCGTGATGTCGACTGCTTCGGACTCGAGCACTCGCGCATCGCGCTCCTGCGTGAGAACCACCTCGCGTTCTTCTAGCGCGCTCTTCACGGCAGCACGGGCTTGCCCCACCCGCTTTCCGACGTCCGCTTTCGCGGCCGGGGGCAGCGCTCCGATCTCCCGATTGGCCAGAGCTAAGGGCGAACGGTCCCCCGCATGCGCCAGGCGGGCCGCCTTCAGGGCATCCAGATCGTCGGCTGCAGCGAAGGCCGCGCGAGCGTCCGCCACCATCGCTTCGACCGCATCAACGTCGAGGGACGCGACCTGCTTGGGATCGAAATTCGTGTTGGGACCAGACATGGGACGGTCAGTATCCCAGGAACGCTCTATTCGCCGAGGACGGCCCGCGCCAGCGTGTCCACCTGGGTGTCGAGGTCACCGGCACCGTCCAGGACCACGTCAGCGTTCTCCGGAGCCTCGTAGCTTTGGCCCATACCCGTCATGTTGGGCAGATTCCCCGCCGCTGCCTTCGCATAGAGGCCCTTCGGGTCGCGCTCAGCACACACCTCCACCGGGGTGTTCACGAACACTTCGAGGAAGTCGCCCTCGTCGAACAACGCAGCCGCGGCCTCGCGATCGGCTCGATACGGCGACACCAGTGCGACGAACACCACGAGCCCAGCGTCGCTCATCAACTTGGCGACTTCCGCGACGCGGCGAACATTCTCCGCTCGGTCTTCCGCGGTGAATCCGAGATCTTTGTTGAGCCCCGTACGAACATTGTCGCCGTCGAGAACGTATGTATGGACGCCCATGGCGTGCAGTCGTCGAACGGTCGAATCTGCAATCGTCGACTTGCCCGAGCCCGGTAGTCCGGTCAACCAGACCACGCGACTGGGGTGTCCCATCAAAGCGGTGCGGGCCTGATCTGTGACGTCATACTCATGCGGGACCACGTTGAAGGCGCGACGCATGGCGTGCCGCACCAGCCCGGCCGCCACGGTGTCCGCCGTCACTCGATCCACCAGCAGGAAGCCACCGGTGTCTCGGCACCTGTCGTAGGCATCCATCGGGATGGGACGGTCCGTGGCAACTTCAACTCGGCCGATGTCGTTCATCTCGAGTACTCGGGCGGCGCTCTCGTGCCCGGAGACGACATCGAGTCGGTGGCGAACGTTCGTCACCGTCGCGGGAACCGAGCGGGAGCCCGACACCAGCAGGTAGGACCGACCATGGGCCAGCGGCTCTTCACCGATCCACACCATGTCGGCGGAGAAACGGTCTGCTGGCTGCAAGGACGTGCCGTCGGGATCCTTCCCCGCCAGCACATCTCCGCGGGTGACGTCGACCTCGTGATCGAGGGTGATGGTCACCGCCTGGCCGGTGACGGCTGATGTGGCACCGCCCGAGCGGTCCCCGTCGTAGGTGACGATCCGGTCCACTCGCGCCGTTCGCCCCGAATCAGCGACGGTGACCTCGTCGCCAGAGGAAATGGATCCCGAGACAACCGTTCCCGCGTAGCCGCGGAA
Source organism: Actinomycetota bacterium (assembly GCA_010029945.1). Lineage (GTDB taxonomy): Bacteria > Actinomycetota > Actinomycetes > S36-B12 > S36-B12 > S36-B12. The sequence continues at coordinate 7,586 of RGQW01000001.1, forward strand.
GTTGCCCTCCGCGCGAACGATGAATTGCACGGGGAAGCGAAATCCGGCCGTCTCCTGCACGACCGCGGGCTCCCAATCGGACAAGAACTCCAACAGGGTTGGGCCGGAATACCACGGCATGCTCTCCGAGCCGCCGGTGACGTTATCCCCGGCGAACGCACTCATCGGAATGGCGGCCACGTGTGCAACACCCAGTCGCGTCGCGGTCGCCTGCACCGTGGCGACGATGTCGTCGAAGGCGGCCTGTTCGTAGTCGACCAAGTCCATCTTGTTCACCGCGATGATGACCGTCGTCACACCCATCAGGGCACAGACCGTCAGGTGCCGGTGTGTTTGCGGACGAACACCACGGGCGGCGTCGACGAGCAGAATCGCCACGTCGCCGTTGGAGGCAGCCACCGCCATGTTCCGGGTGTATTGCTCGTGCCCCGGCGCATCGGCGATGAGCACTCGCCGACCGTTGGGCAGATTCATGTGTCGGTAGGCCACATCGATGGTGATGCCTTGTTCGCGCTCGGCTTCCAGGCCATCGGTCAGTAAGGAGAAGTCGACTTCGCCGATCGGGATCGTCGAACCTCCCCGACGCGTCGTGCGGGCGTATTCGAGTTGGTCGACCGGAACAGAGTCGGTTTCGGCGAGCAGACGGCCGATCAGCGTCGACTTCCCGTCGTCGACGGAACCGCAGGTCACCAGGTGCAGGACCGGGGTTGCCTCCATTAGAAATACCCCTCGGCTTTCTTGGATTCCATCGATCCGCCACCTTCGCCGTCGATGAGTCGGCCGGCCCGCTCGGAGATTTTCGACTCCTCCATCTCCGCGATCAGGGTCGGCAGATCGTCGGCGGTGGACTCGACCGCCCCCGTCAGCGGATAGCAGCCCAGGGTGCGAAAACGCACCGATTTCATCTCCGGCGTCTCGCCTTGCTCGAGCGGGTAACGGTCGTCGTCGACCATGATCCAGGTGCCATCTCGTTGCACGACGGGGCGTTCTTTGGCGAAATACAGAGCCGGAATCTCGATGCCTTCGCGCTCGATGTAACGCCACACGTCCAGTTCCGTCCAGTTCGAAAGTGGGAACGCGCGCATGGTTTGACCCTCGGCCAAAGCCGTGTTCGCGGTCCTCCAGAACTCGGGGCGTTGCTTTCGCGGATCCCACCGGTGCCCGGGCTCCCGCAGGCTAAAGATTCTCTCTTTGGCTCGGCTGCGCTCCTCATCCCGCCGCGCTCCGCCGATGGCCGCATCGAATCCGTAGTGGTCCAGCCCCTCACGAAGGGCAACCGTCTTCATGATGCGCGTGTACTCGTGCGTTCCATGACTGAAGGGGCTCACCCCATCTGCTACCGCCTGCTGGTTCGTGGCGATGCGAAGATCGAGGTTGAGTTCTTGCGCACGTCGATCGCGAAACTCGATCATCTCGCGAAACTTCCACGTTGTATCGATATGCATGACGGGAAAAGGCAGTGGAGCGGGGTGAAAAGCCTTCAGCGCTAGATGCAGGAGCACCGAGGAGTCTTTGCCGATGCTGTAGAGGAGAACGGGGTTGCGAAATGCGGCCGCCGTTTCTCGATAGATGTGGATCGCCTCCGATTCCAGTTCGTCGAGAACCGCGCTATAGGCGACCACTGCGACTCCTCCCGCTTGTGTGCACGCGTCCACGCCGGCACGCGTGGGGCTTGATGGTAATCCCGAACTTTTCGACCAGGCTCAGGCCTCGGACAAGACTTCCTTCTCTTCCTGGACGGCCATGCTGCCATCACCGAAGCGCGGGTCCTCACCCTTGGCAGCCAACGCTGCAGCCCGAGCCTGTCGCTTGGATTCCGCCAGTGCTTCGCCTTCGGCCGCAACATCCGCATCGATCGGATGGTTATCGATGCTTGTACTGGGATGCCTCGCCGCGATCCACTCATCCAGCTCAGGGCCCGACTCATAGGACGTGATCAGGCAGTACCTCGGCTCGCTGCCCGGATGCCACACCGCGTGGTAGAAGCTTTGCGTGTCGATGACGACCTGCTGCCCGGCCGGCATCGGAATGCGCACCTCCGTCGTCGGGTCGTCCTTGTCCGAGCGCAAGATCATGACGGACTCAGCGTCATCGGTGAGGTTGAAGAAGGCGCGCACGATCCATCCCGTTCCTTCGGGATTGAGACGGTTGTTGTCGTCTCTGTGCAGGTTGTAGAGGGCTTCGCCATAGGTGTTCGGCTGCAGCTCGATCACGCGGCAGCGCCCAACGTTGGCTCCGGGTTCGAGCGCGCGCTGGGTGAGGATCGGTGCGATTTCCACGTTCTCGGTGACCCACACGCCGTCCTTGTCTGTCTTCGGAGGTGTGTGATTCCAGAACCCGTTGCACTCCATGTCGCCGTAGGCGCTGGCAAGGGGCGCGAAACGCGTATCGCCGGAGGACTTCCAATCGACGTAGACAAGGTCTTCCCACTCCCGCGGATCGGATGCCTGGTCGTAACTGTCCACGACCACGTATCCGGTTTCCTCCATGACGGGGAGTACTCGGTATCCGTCCTTCTCCATCGCGTCGTTCCCTTCCATCCGACAGCATGTCCGCCGGACCGGCTACATCCTCGCACCCGATCTCGGCGGACTCGGGGACGCAACCGGGTGTGTCAGTACGGGCTAGATCACACCTTCCCCTGCATACAAGGCGATGGCGACAGAGATGGCGGCGTTCAGGGACTCCACCGAGGCAGCCATGGGAATCCTCGCCGTCCAGTCGACGGCCTGGAGAAGTTCGGTCGATACGCCGTGGGCCTCTGATCCGACGATCCACACCCAATCGTCTCGGGTGATGCCGCGATCCGCGCCCGACGTCACTGCGGCGACCACGTCGACCTGCGCTGCTCCATGGAGTGCTATCGATGTCCGTCCGCGGGCAATAACGTCGATCACCCCGTGTTCTTCCAGGCCTGTCACCACAGGCAGGCGAAAGATCGACCCAGCACTCGCGCGGACAACCTTGGGGTTCCAGGCGTCCACCGACCCCTCCGTCGTTGCGACGCCGGCCGCCCCGACCGCCTCCGCCGTTCGAATGATGGTGCCGAGATTTCCCGGATCGGAGATGCGATCACATACGACGATGGGGCCACGCCGCGCGACAACGCTGTCGGCAGTCGTCGCAGGAAGCGTGCACTGCGCAACGATTCCCTGTGGTGTCGCTGCGTCACCGATCGCAGCCACGACCCGCTGAGTCGCTGCGTGGAAAGGAATACCGAGATCGAGAACTCGATCCATCAGGGGATGGTCCTCGACTCCGACGACTTCGACGACCTCAATCCCCAGACCTGCCTCGAGGGCCGCCGTCACGCAATCGGGACCCTCGGCCAGAAACGACCCCGACCGCAGTCGACCTTTGCGTTCGTGAAGACGACGAAGCCGGGCGACGTGCTCGGACCTCGTACTGGTCAGCACACGTCCTCCCGGCTTCGGCAGGTGCTTGATTACGCGCGGTTGGTCACGCCGCGGTCGCGGGAAGGGCTCCCTTGGCGACGTCGACGAGAGCTGCGAACGCGTCTGGATCGTTCACCGCCATTTCGGCGAGCATGCGACGATCCACTTCCACATCCGCGGCCTTCAAGCCTTGAATGAATCGGTTGTACGTCATCCCGTTGGCGCGAGCCGCCGCATTGATGCGTTGGATCCACAGCCGTCGGAAGTCACCCTTGCGGGTGCGACGGTCGGCGTAGGCGTAGACCATCGAATGGGTGACCTGCTCCTTGGCCTTGCGGTACAGCCGTGAGCGCTGACCCCGGTACCCCGAGGCCCGCTCGAGAACCTCGCGACGCTTCTTTTGTGCGTTAACCGAACGCTTGACGCGTGCCATGGCGTCCTCCTAATCCTGGTTGAACGGTGCGCTTTAGCGACCGAGGAGCTTGTTGACCTTCTTGGTGTCTGCCTTGGAGACGGGATCGTCGGCCATCAGCCGACGGGTGCGCTTGCTGGACTTGCTCTCCAGCAGGTGTCGCCGGTTGGCCTGCTCGTGGGTGAGCTTGCCGGATCCGGTGACCTTGAATCGCTTCTTGGCACCGCTGTGCGTCTTCTGCTTGGGCATGAGGCCCTCCTCCTTCTTCGCGAGCCTGCTGGTGACTCGTTGCCTTCTTCTTGACTTAGGTCTGTTCTTGTCGGTCTTTGCTCGTTGGTCCGTTGACGCTCTAGGCGTCTACGTCCACGTCGTCATCGACCTCCGACTCGGCTTTCGCTTTGCGCGATGCATCCGACTTCCGCCTGTGTGGCGCGAGAACCATCAGCATGTTTCGACCATCCTGCTTGGGATTGGCCTCCACGTACCCCAACTCCTCCACGTCCTCGGCGAGACGGGCAAGCAGTCGAAGCCCCAACTCCGGTCGACTCTGCTCCCGACCGCGGAACATGATGGTGATCTTGACCTTGTCGCCTGCCTTGAGGAAGCGCTCCACGTGACCCTTCTTGGTCTCGTAGTCGTGCTGGTCGATCTTGGGTCGAAGCTTCATCTCCTTGATGATGGTGTGCGTCTGGTTCTTGCGGGATTCGCGTTCCTTCAGTGCTGCCTCGTACTTGAACTTGCCGAAGTCCATCAACTTGCACACCGGTGGCTTTGCCATGGGTGCCACTTCGACGAGATCAAGATCGGCTTCCACTGCGAGACGGAGGGCGTCTTCGATGCGAACGATGCCCACCTGCTCACCGTTGGGTCCGACAAGGCGAACCTCGGGTACGCGGATCCGGTCGTTAATGCGTGTTTCGACGCTGATAGCGCCTCCTTGCGTCATTCGTCGGGCTGCTGCGCCGGTTGGCGAAGCCGTCACCACCGCGCGGAGACGACGAAACCTCCGCTGCAGCGCAGACGGAGGCCCGGTGAACCGTCGGTGGGCAAAAAGCCACCGATGGTGGGACCCGATCGACCAGAAGTCGTCAGGTGGGAGACGGGCTCCGCTTGCGCGATCCTGGGCTAGGCCCCGAATCGTGGAGATGAAAGAGTATCAGCCGTGCCCGATCGCGCCTCCGCCTCCTCGAATGACGTACCGCCCGAGCAGGCGTCCCCTGAGGAGATATCCGCAGGGCCGGCGGCCGGCCTGGATATAGCCGATGTTCCCGCCGTGGAGGTCGTACTCACGGTTGCCATGCACCTGATGACCGCATCCGCCGTCGCCTGCGGTCTGGCAACCAACGACGACGGCTCCCCACGGGAGGCAGATCTGGCCGAGGCACGGGTTCTGATCAATGCTTTGGCCGCATTGGTCACCGCGAGCGCACCGGATCTCGGTTCTATGCACGCCGCGCCGCTGCGAGACGGGCTCACCGCCGTGCAACGCGCGTTCCGTGAGGCTTCGTCGATTCCCGATCCTCCCGGTGAAGGTCCCGGTGAACGGTGGACGGGCCCGATCACGTAATCGCATCACCGTGCCCGAACCGCATCACCGCTCGCTACTCATCCGCGGTGACAATCTCAATGCCCGCCGGCACCAGGGCGAGAACCCGAGCCGGGATGGACCTCGCGTACTCATCTGCTCTCTGTGCGGCAAGCGTGACGCGGACGGTCCCCGATGACGCATCGACGGACACGTCCGGCATCGACGCCTCCCCCGATGCTGACGCCCATGCCTCGTTAAGTAATGCGGCCGCGTGATCGAGCGGGTCCCGGTTCGCCAGTTCCACAAGATCGGGTTCGGCCACGACCGCCGATGACGGTCCCGCAACATCGATCACCACGGCTTCGCATCCGTCATCCAACGCCGCCTGGGCCACCTCCGGGCCCGATACAGGCACTGGCCGGGCGTGCGGATTCCATCGATGCATCGCGTCCAGACCGGTGAACGCCAACAGGCCCCGTCGTCCATCGGCCGCAACCATCGACACCACAGACATCTGCGATCCGCCAGCATCACCAGATTCGCCGGTGTCCGCAGGGCTCGCCACGATGGCAACGATCAATCGCCCTGCTCGCACGGCATCCCGCAGCCGCTTGGGGTCGACGGGTGCGGACAGCGCAGCACAGATGTCTGGGTCGGAAGAACCGTCGTCGGCGGTGAACCGGCCGGGAGAAACCAAACGTCGACCGTCACCTGGCTCATTCATCGTCGCGGCAGGCTCGGGCTGATTCGTCGTCGCCGTAGGCTCGAGTCGATCCCCGTGCTCCACGTCGGCAGCCTAAGCGGCACAATCCGTCGGTGCCTTCGAACCCTGTCACGGGTGCCGCCCCCGCCACCCGCTCCACCGCGGCGATCCTCGCTGTGGTGGTCCTCGTCGCCGTCAACCTTCGACTCGCCCTCTCCAGTCTTCCGGCGGTCGCGACGCTTATCCAGGACGAGACCGGCTGGAGCGACGCCTTCATCGGTGCACTGACGACCGTTCCGGTTTTGGGCATGGGAGTCTTCGCGCTCGGTGTGCCGCGGCTGGCGGGCCGGATCGGCAGGAGAAGTGCGGTAAGCCTGGCCCTGGTGGCGATGGCCGCCGGCTTGATGCTCCGGTTGGCCGGAGCAGTTGCCGTCACGTTGCTGCTGTCGGCCATGCTCGCGGGCTTATCCATCGCGATTCTTGGTGGCTTGGTTCCCGGGATCGTGCGCGAACGGTTAGCGCATTCGATGGGCTTGGCTACCTCCCTGTGGACCGCGGCCATGATGGGTGGAGCTGCTCTCGGCGCAGCATTGACCTTGCCGTTGGCGGATCTGACCGGCGGATGGAATCGAGCGCTGGCGTTCTGGGCGCTGCCAGCCGTCGCCGCGCTCGTGGGCTGGCTGTGGTTGGAGCGCGACCAACCAGCGCGCGTGGCCACCGTTGCCATCGTCCGGTTGCGGGATCTGCCGTGGAGAGATTCGACCGCGTGGGCGTTGACCGCGTTCATGAGCGTGAACTCCATCGTTTTCTACAGCATGTTGGCGTGGACGGCCCCCTCCTATGCCGAGCGTGGCTACACGCCGGAAACAGCCGGACTGTTCTTCGGCATCTTCACGGGCTCGGGAATCATCGCTGCGCTCACCTTGCCGGCGTGGTCTCATCGAACCCAGCGGCGTCGCTCCCTGTTCACCGCCACGGTTGTGGGCTGCTCGGCGAGCCTGGTCGCTATTGCCCTGGTTCCGACATTCGCTCCCCCGTTGATTCTCGTGGCTTTGTCTTTCACGCTCAGTGGTGGCTTCGCCATGTCGCTCGGCCTGCTCAGCGAGTATGCGGCGGATGCGGCGGGCTCCGCCCGGCTGACCGCGATGGCGTTCACGATTACGTACACGTCCGCAGCCTTCAGCCCCTTCGTGATGGGCGCCATCATGGACGCCGTGGACTCGTGGACCCTGGTGTTCTCTCTCCTCGCGGGCATCACCTTGCTGCAACTGCCGGCAGTGTTCTTCCTTCGTCGCGGTCGCCTCGTGCAGTAGCTCGAGCACTCGCTCGACCAATCGTTATACCGACACCTGACTTTGTGTGCGTGAATCTGGACGCGCGATTGTCTACACGTGATTCTGTACGCGCGTAGCCGCGCTGATCGCCGCTAGAGGCGGCACGCGTGAATGTCGGTCACCAGGATGCCCCGGGCGCCCAACTCGTACAGCTCGTCCATGACTGTGTGCGCATCAACCGACGGAACCATCGCCCGAACAGCCGACCACGATTGGTCATGCAGCGGGGATACCGTCGGTGACTCGATTCCCGGTGTCACTGCACACGCTTGCTCCAGACGATCATTGGGAATGTCATAGTCCACCAGCACGTAGGAACGCGCGACCATCACTCCGTGCAAGCGTCGAAGAAAGGTTTGCACACTTGGAGCGTCGTTGGACTCATCCGCATTGCGGGACACCACGATCGCCTCGGATTCAATGAGCGGTTCACCGATGATCTCCAGTCCGGCACGTCGAAGCGTCGTTCCCGTGGCCACGACATCGGCGACGGCATCCGCAACACCCAGGGCGACGGCGTTCTCCACCGCTCCATCGAGACGAACAACGGTGGCGTCGATCGACTTGTCCGCGAGCCACGTCGTCAGGAGTCCGGCATACGAGGTGGCGATGCGCGTGCCCTGGAGATCTTCGATGGTGGTGGCGGTTTCCCGAGGGGCTGCCAGCCGGAAAGACGATGGAGCGAAACCCAGGGCGACTCGCTCCACAGCCTCGGCGGCGGAGTCCAACAGCATGTCGCGTCCGGTGATGCCAAGGTCGAGAGTGCCCTCCCCGACGTAGATCGCCACGTCCTTGGGGCGCAGGAAGAAGAACTCGACATCGTTTTGTGGATCGTGCACGACGAGGTCGTGCACTCCAGCGTTGTGTAAGTACCCCGCTTCGATCAGCATGGCTCGGGCAGGCTCGGCTAATTGCCCTTTGTTCGGCACTGCTACTCGCAGGCTTGCCATCACAACCTCCGGTACACGTCGTCGAGGCTTACGTCGGCGGCCAACATCATCACCTGCAGGTGATACAAAAGTTGCGCAATTTCCTCGGCCGTTCGTTCCGAGCCTTCGTGCTCGGCCGCCATCCACACCTCGGCGGCCTCTTCGACGACCTTCTTGCCGACGGCATGGACTCCGCCCGAGAGAAGGCGTACGGTTCCGGACTCAGGGTCCGAGGTTGCTGCCTTAGCACGCAACTCGGTGTACAACTCGTCGAAGGTCTTCACGAAGGCAAGCCTAGGCGTTGCATGCGTTTGCGTTATCCGTGCACCGTGGAACGGGCGTCGATGACCAGCGTCCGCGCCGTCATCCCGCCTGGATGTCGCGGATCGTGCGAGCGGCTCGCAGCGCACTGACCATGGCCTCCGCGCCCTTATCCTCACGAGACCCGTCGAGGCCGGCACGGTCGAGTGCTTGCTCCTCGGTGTCACATGTCAGCAGCCCGAAGCCGACGGCGATGCCGTGGTCGAGAGCCACCCGGGTAAGCCCGTCGGTCGCTGCCGAACACACGTAGTCGAAGTGCGGGGTCCCACCACGAATCACCACTCCCAACGCCACGACAGCGTCGAAGCGACCGCTGGCCGCAGCGTGATGGGCGAGGACGGGAAGCTCGAAGGAACCCGGGGCAACAAACTCGCTGCTCATCACTCCGGCACGGTCGGCGACTCTGGCGGCTCCTGCTCGCAACCCATCGACTACCCGGGTGTGCCAGGACGCCGACACCACGGCTACGCGCATGCCCGACCAGGCCGGGTCCACCTCTGCCAGATCGGGAGATCCCTGTCCACTCATACCGAACTCGAGGTGTCGTCGCCGGGTTGCGCCGTGCTGTCCGAGGAATCGGGCGAGTACGCGTGACCCATGCGGGTGGCCTTCGTTCCCAGGTAATCAACGTTGTGCTCGTTGGCGTCGATCACGAGCGGAACTCGCTCGACGACGGAGAGCCCGTAGCCCTCAAGACCTGCACGCTTCGCCGGATTGTTCGTCAGCAGTCGCATGGAGCGGATTCCGAGATCGACGAGAATCTGCGCCCCGGTTCCGTAGTCGCGCGCGTCCACCGGTAGCCCCAATTCGATATTGGCATCGACGGTGTCTCGCCCCGCGTCCTGCAGCGCGTATGCCCGCAATTTGTCGAGCAAGCCGATGCCGCGGCCTTCGTGCCCTCGCACGTACAGCACGACGCCTCGACCCTCGGCGCCCACCTGTCGCAGGGCGGCGTGCAACTGCGGTCCGCAGTCACATCTGCGCGACCCGAAAACGTCTCCGGTCAGACACTCGGAATGGACTCGGGTGAGGACCTCGGCTCCATCCCCGATGTCCCCGGTGACCAGCGCAACGTGTTCACTGCCGTCGATATCGCTGCGGTACGCCACCGCGCGGAAGTCCCCGTATTCGGTCGGAAGTGGGATTTCCACGACCCGGACCACGTGTGATTCGCTGCGACGCCGAAAACGGATGATGTCCGCGATCGACACCAGGGCCAACTGATGTTCGTCACAGAAGTCGCGACACTGCGCAGCGTTCATCATCGTGCCGTCGTCGTTGACCATTTCGCACAACGCGCCCGCAGGGTGCAGTCCGGCCATGCGGGTGAGGTCCACCGCAGCCTCCGTGTGACCTGCACGGCGGAGCACTCCCCCTTCGACAGCCCGTAGGGGAACGACGTGGCCCGGGCGTGAGAGTTCCCACGCTTCGGTCGCAGAATCTGCCAGGACCTTGATCGTTCGAGCCCTGTCCTTCGCCGAGATGCCGGTCGACTCGATGTCTTTTGAGTCCACGGTGACGGCGTAGGCGGTTCCCCGTCGGTCTTCATTGACCCGAGCCATCGGCGGTAGGTCGAGTCGATCCAAATCGTGCGCGGTCATTCCTACGCAGATGTATCCCGACGTGTACCGGATCATGAAAGCCGTGAGTTCCGCGGTGGCCAGACCGGCGGCGAAGATCATGTCCCCTTCGTTTTCGCGATTCTCGTCGTCGATGACCACGATCGGTCGCCCTGCGCGTAGTTGCTCGAGCGCTTGCTCGACGGAATTGAGGGCAACACCGCTCGGTTCACTCGGCGGGGAGGCGGCGAGCCCCGGGACGGGGTCGGAGGCAAGGTTCCCTGCCTCTTGCTGAACTCCGAACAGCTCATCGGCGGGAATCACGACTTCACCAACTTCTCGACGTACTTCGCGATGACGTCCACCTCGATATTCACGTCATCGTTCACGTTCCGGTCCCCCAGCGTGGTCTCCGAGAGCGTGGTCGGGATGAGGGATACCGAGAACTCGCCCTCGTGAACGCTCGCGACCGTTAAGGATACGCCGTCCACGGCAACCGAGCCCTTCTCCACCAGATACCTGTCCATGTCCGCCGGCGTTGCGAAGGTCATCACGGTCCAATCGTCGGAGACCTCGATGGCGGTCACCCGGGCCGTGCCGTCGATGTGCCCCTGGACGATGTGCCCACCGAGTCGACCGTCGACACGCGCCGCACGTTCGAGGTTGACACGACTACCCGGAGTCAAGCCTCGAAGCGACGTCCGGTTCAGCGTTTCCAACATGACGTCCGCAACGAACCCGGCATCGTCCTGACCTGCAACGGTGAGGCAGACCCCGTTGACGCTCACCGAGTCGCCGTGATCGGCACCATCGATGATCGGCGAGTCAATTCTGAGCCGCATCGATTCTCCGCGATCGTCGATGTCCCGCACGGTTCCGACGTCCTCGATGATTCCGGTAAACATCAAGCAGCCTTTCGGGGAAGGGTCGCGCGCACGAGCACATCCTCCCCTAGGGCCTGGGTCTCCATGATCTCGACCTTGGCGTCAAGTCGATCGAGGCCGGGCAGTGCTCGCGGTCCACTGCCCAACCACGTGCCGGCAACGAGCCATACGAGTTCGTCCACGAGGCCCTCCCGCAGGAAAGCCCCGAGCACCGTCGGACCCGATTCGAGGAGCACATCTCGCACGCCGTCATCGAAGAGGCTGTCGAGTGTGTCTCGTGGCTCGTGCCCGCGCATGATCTTTGTGGGTGCGGTGGCGTCGAGAATCTTTCGGTCGGCAGGGATCTCGCGGTTCCCCACCACAACCCGGACCGGGGCGCCGGCGGGAAGCAGCGGGACGTGACGGACGGTCAACTGCGGATCGTCGGCCAGAACGGTTCCCGAACCCACGACGATCGCGCCCACCCGCGCCCGTAGAGCGTGGGCGTAGATGTTGGCAACCGAGCCGGTCAACTGCACGCGACGTCCTTCGGCGCCCGCGACCCGTCCATCAAGGCTCACGGCACATTTCGCCGTGACATAGGGGTAGCCGCGCTGGACCGCGATGGTCCATTCCCGATTGACCTCCTGCGCCTGGTGCTCGAGGACTCCGGAGACCACATCCACCCCCGCCTCCCGCAGGACATCGGCACCGCCTCCGGCCGTCGATGTCGGATCGCTTTGCGCGAAGACAACACGAACTACCCCGGCGTCAATCAACGCTCCGGTGCACGGGGGTGTGCGTCCTGTGTGGCGACATGGTTCGAGGGAGACAACCGCGGTACCTCCGCGGGCCCTCGATCCCGCGTCACCGAGCGCCACAACTTCGGCGTGGTCGGTTCCCGCGCCGCCGTGCCACCCACGACCCACGACATCACCGTCGGCGTCCACGATGACGCATCCCACGCGCGGGTTCTCTCCCCGCGGGGCACCCGGGTGCTGAGCCAAGTCGATGGCTTCGGCCATGACCGCGTTCCAGTTGCTCACGCGTGACGTCGCTCTGCTACCGCGCGCAGGTTCTCGATCGTTGCCCAGGGGTCATCCGATCGGAAGACCGCAGAGCCTGCGACAAAAACATTCGCTCCCGCCTCGGCGCACCGTTCGATGGTCTCCGCGCCGATCCCCCCGTCCACCTGCACCCACACATCTCCGTCACTTCTGGATGCAAGCTCGCGGGCCCGACGGATTTTGGGGAGCATGTCGTCAAGGAAGGCTTGACCGCCGAATCCTGGTTCGACAGTCATCACCAAGATCATGTCAACGCTGTCCCCGAGCGCGGCTATCTCATCGAGGTTGCTTCCCGGCTTGACCGCAACCCCGGCTCTGGCTCCATGGGACCGCAGGTCCGAGCACAGTTGTGCAGCGTCGCGGGCCGCCTCGATGTGAAACGTCACGCTGTAGGCGCCGGCGCGCGCGTACTCGGGGGCCCACCGATCCGGATCGTCGATCATCAGATGACAGTCGGAGCGGAAACGCTCGTCACGAAGCAAGGGCTCGATGACGGTGAGTCCAAACGTCAGGTTGGGAACGAAGTGGCCATCCATGACATCGAGATGAATCAGATCCGACACTGCGGCGATGCGCCCGACCTCCTCGCGCAGGCGCGTGAGGTCGGCGTTCAACACGCTCGGTGACATGAGCACCGGTGAACTCATCTCCCCAGGCTAGCCGCCACGCCACCACACGCTCGTCCGTAGGCTTCGCCTGTGACCAACCAGGGCGTGCAGGCAGCAGGTGGTGACCGGTTCGACGCGGCGCAGGCGGTAGCCCGGTCCGCCGGGGCCCTGGCCTTCGAATACTTCCGACGAGTCGAGACTTTGGCTGTTGAGCACAAAGGAAGTCAGGATCTGGTCAGCGAGGCGGACCGCGAGACAGAACGCCATATTCGCCAGGAATTGCAGTCAGCATTCCCCGGCGATGCGTTCATGGGTGAAGAACACGGGTATACCGAGGGCGCACCAGGCCACGGGACGTGGGTCGTCGATCCCATCGACGGCACCCAACCATTCTTGCTGGGCCTACCCACCTGGTGCATCTCCATCGCGTACGTCACCGGCGATCGCGCGCAGATCGGCGTGATCTACAACCCGGCGACCGACGAGCTCTACTGCGCTCAGGCCGGGGCGGGAGCGTTCGTCAATGGTGTACCGATTCGCGTTCGACAAGCCGATTCGCTCGCAGATGGCTTGACGGGCGTCGGCTGCTCACCGCGAACCACTCCCGAACACCTCGCCGACATCATGCTCCACCTCCTTCAGGGTGGCGGGATGTACCAGCGCACCGGATCCGGAGCCCTCAACCTCGCCTACGTCGCCGCCGGTAAGCACATCGGCTACGTCGAAACCCACATTCACGCGTGGGATTGCCTCGCTGCGGTGTGCTTGATCAAAGAAGCCGGGGGGCGGGTGTCGGATTTCGTCACCGAATTCGGTGTGCAGGGAGCCGGACCGCTCGTCGCTGGCTCACCGGGAGTCTTCGACCAATTGATGCAGTTGATGCCCGTGCCGGTCCGTGAATCGTGACAACTCGGTGCGCTTGCTCGGCCACGACTCGATCGGTCAGTCGCGGCGCATCAAGGTGAGGTGCATGGCATCGGTGCCGTGCAGGTGAGGCCACAGCTGCACGTGCGGCCCGGGACCAAGGTCGGGCACATTCGGCAGAAACTCTCGAGCGTCGAGAACCTGGACATCGTCGATATGAAGCAGCACCTCCTCGACAACATCAATGGTCTCGGCAACGTGGGGAGAGCAGGTGACGTACGCCAGGACACCTCCGCTTCTCAACGATGACAGTCCGGTCGTCAGGAGCCGTCGCTGCAGGGATGCCAACTCGCTCACGTCCTCGCGGTTCCTTCGCCACCGAGACTCGGGGCGACGGCGCAGCGCCCCCAATCCTGTGCAGGGAGCGTCCAACAGGATTCGATCGAAGAACTGACTGCCCCACGGTCGATCGCACGCATCGGCCGTAAGGATGTGGGGAGCCACGTCGCTACTGTCCGAGGCACCGGCCGACAGCAGCGACTCGACCAGAGCAGCGCGGTGCGCGTGCAACTCCACGGCGACAAAGTCGACGCTCTGGGTCCTGGCGTGGGAGGCCATAACAGCCGCCTTGCCACCGGGCCCGGCACACATATCCAGCCATGCCGACTCTGGCGGTGAGACCGGCACCGCCAACAGCGCCTCGACAACAAGTTGACTTCCTTCGTCCTGGATGATCGCCCGGCCCTGCCGTACGGCTTCGACGTTGGCGGGCATCCCTGCATCGACGGTGGCGGCGCGGCGAGACCAACGCCCCGGTGTCAGGCCAGCCTCGAGGACCGGCGGGTCATCGAGGAAGGCCACGGTGGGGCGGGATGGCTCATTGTTCGCACGCAGCGCTGCGCATAGTGCCTCGTCAGAGACCTCCCCTTGCGTGTGGAGCGCGAGCGCCTGGTGCAGGGCTTCGGCCACCCATCGAGGGTGGGAGGTAACGGCAGCGGCGAGCTCATCTGCGTGTTTTCCTCGCCCGACGACCTCGTCCCACTGCGAGCGATCGCGTCGCGCCACCGCTCGCAAGAGTCCATTGATGAATCCGACCCGACCCTCATCGGTGATGCCAACCGCGCGGGCGAGCTGGCACGAGGAATCGACGGCCGCATGGTCGGGGACCCGCATCGAGAGCAGTTGATGCACCCCGAGCCGCACGATGTCCACGATGTCCGGGTCGACATCGGTCCAGGAGCGGGAGGAAACCTCGGCGGCGACAAGATCGTAAAAGCCCAACCACCGCAAGGTGCCGTACGCGAGGTCTGTGGCGAAAGCGGCGTCCCGGCCGGCCAAGCGGTAGCGCTCAAGGACGGCAGGCCATTGCAGATTCGCGTAGACATCGTCCCGGCGAACGGACGCCAGCAATTCGAAGGCGGCGCGCCGCGCATCGTCGATCGCGACCTCGGCGTCACGTTGCACGTGTCAGCTCACCTCGATAGCCACGAGCCCAATCGGCGGCAGCCATTGTCTTCTTGCCTGTGGCCTGCACCTCGCCGAGGACGATGAACCCTCCCCGGGCACCAATGGTCACCTGTGATTTTTCAACGTGGATGACTCCCGGCGATGCACCTTCGTCCACGACGACCGCCTGCGGGGTCCCGATGTTGACCCGCTGGCCGTCGATGATGGTCCACGCTCCCGGGTCGGGCGTGCAGGCACGAATCCAGCGATCAACGTCGAGGACATCACCGGACCAATTCACCCTGGCGTCATCGCTGGAGATGCGAGGGGCGAGCGATACCTCGCCGGAATCTACGGAATCTTGCGCAGCGGGGTGCAGCTCGCCAGCCTCCAGCGCATCGATGGTGGACACCAACAAGGTGGCGCCCATGGCCGCGAGGCGAGCAAGGAGCGCGCCCGCATCTTCACGGTCTCCGATCGATACCGGGTCCGAGCGCATCAGGATCGGACCAGTGTCGAGCCCCTCGTCGATCGAGAACGTCGTCACACCGGTGTGCGTCTGTCCTGCTCCGATCGCGTGCTGTACCGGAGCAGCTCCGCGCCAGGCGGGAAGAAGGGAGAAGTGGGCATTCACCCATCCGAACCGTGGGACCGTCAGCAACTCTGCAGGGACCAGCAGGCCGTAGGCGACAACTGCGACCACATCAGGCGCCCAATCTCTGAGCACATCCGCCTCGCGTTGCAGGTTGGAGGGAGTGCGCACCTCGATGCCGGCTTCTTGTGCATGCATCTTCACCGGACTCGCTCGCAGACGTCTCCCCCGACCAGCCGGTGCATCCGGTCGAGTGAGAACACCCACCACCTCGTGACTGGATTCCTCCAATGCCACAAGGGACGCGACAGCTACGTCGGGAGTGCCGGCGAAAACGACGCGCACGGTGTCACAGCCATCGAGAGGGCTGTTGGTGGGGGCTGAGCTTGATCTGCACCGGATCCGCACCGAACCAATCCGACTCGCGAATAGCCTTCATCGCTTCCTTACGCGTCTGCGCGTCGAGTCGATCGATGAACACGATCCCGTCGAGGTGATCGGTTTCATGTTGCACGCACCGCGCGAGCAAGTCGCTGCCCTCGAGCGTTACCGGCTCCCCATGCATGTTCATGCCCTTGGCGACCACGCTGCGTGCGCGCTTGCATTCGAACGTTAGATCCGGAACCGACAAGCAGCCCTCTTCGCCGTCTTGTTGTTCGTCGGACAGATCCAGAACGGGATTAACGAGATGCCCGAGTTCGTCATCCACCCAGTAGGTGAACACCCGCAGGGAGACTCCCAATTGTGGCGCCGCCAGCCCTACCCCGGGGGCGTCGCGCATCGTGTCGGTGAGGTCCTTGACCAGGCCGCGCAGTTCCTTGTCAAAGGTGACAACTTCGGATGCGGGCGTACGGAGAACGGGGTCACCGAACAGGCGAATAGGAACGACGCTCACCATCCGCAGTCTAGGTGCGCGGCGATGGGACTACATATCCCGTGGGTCCATGCGCACGCGAACATCGCGCATCGTCGAATCCTTTGTTGACTCTGTCCGCATCAGCGATCCCAGTTCGCGGGTGAAGGCTGCCGCCTGCGTTCGGGGAACAATCAGGTAGCTACGCACATGGTGCGAGTCTGGAATCGGAACCGGTCCGAGAATCCGATGATCGCTGCGGATCCGATCACCCATTGCCTGCACGGCTGCTTGTGGACCGGTCACTTCGGCCACCCGCGTCACCGGTGGCAACCCAGCCGATGCTCGCTCGTCCAACTGTCGCTCTGCGAACCAACGGGAGTCCCATCGGACAAGGGCCTGTGCTTCCAGACTGCTTGCACTGGCCACCAGGCACACCTCTCCCCGTTCGGCCACTAGTCGGGTCGCCTCGAACCAGCGTCGGACCTGCTGCTCAGCTCCCGCCAAGGATGGATACACGCTCCGTGCGTCCAGAATGATCACGGCGCGATACCCCTTCTCGGCTATCGGTTCGGCACCCGGAGTGGCCACGATCAGACTCGGCGTATCCGGCACGCTGCGAACGATTCTGTCGGCTTCGGACCACACGATCTGCACACCGGGAAAGGCCCGGCCCAACTCATCCGCCGTTCGACCCGCACCAATGTGGACGGCACGTAGCCGCGATCCTCCGCATTGCGTGCAGGTCCATGCTCCGTTCAATGCCCCGCATCGACCGCAACGCGCGGCCGCGTGCCCGGAAGACATTTCCAATGCTCCCTGACATGAGTCATCGCGACAACGGGCAGGGGCTCGGCAGTCTTGGCACGCGAGGGCGGGGACATATCCTCGCCGCGCGACGAGGAAAAGGACTGGACCATGACGCAGGCCGTTGCGCGCCGTCATCCATGCAGCACTTGGAATGCGAGCTGACTCGGCCGCCGGATCGCGCGCCCGTTCGCGCTCATCAATGCATCGCACGTTCCACCAACTCGGCCGTTCCGGATCAACCGATGCCGCCCAGCCCGAACGACACCACCATTGGGTGGCGACGCTCCGTGCTGGAGCCCCGACGAAGACATCACACGACGTTTGATGAGACCTCATTGCTGCTACTTCACGCGCATCCCAATAGGGCGCGTGTAACTCTCGGTACACATCGTTGCCGTCGTCCCACATGATGATGGCACCCAAATCTTGAACCGGCGCGAAGACCGCGGTTCGGGTGCCGATCACCACCGTCGCCTGCCCGGTCCTCACCCGCAGGAACTCTCGGTAGCGACGTTCCGGTCCGACATCCGCACTCAACTCCGCGATATCCGATTCCGGCAGGACCGTGGCCAATTCCGATCGCACGCGAGCGACGTCAGCCGCGTCCGGCACAACGATGATGACCCCGCACCCTTCGGATCGCTTCCACCGTGCCAGGGAGACGATCTCCGCAACCACATCGCTTGCCGGGGCCGAACTCCACACCACTCGTGCCGGCGATGCCTTCTCAGGCCATCGGTAGTGGCGCCACGCGGGGTCCGCCGCCGGGTGTGCCGGCGCGTCTGCCGCCGCATCTGCCGACGTGTCCTGCGCCGGCGATGTCGCAGGCGCGGGTGCCGCGTCTGACTCGGCGGCCTTCCGCAGCACCGAGGATTCCGCTCGCGCATGTCGGGTCGGGACCGCCGCCCGGGCCACGTCCCAAAAAGTCCCGACATATCTGTCGGCCACGTCCTGGATCAAGGTGAGGGTTTCGGGCGACAACGGCGGTACCGCGTCGATCACGCGCTCGAGTGGCTTCGGTGAGTCGACATCAGCCTCATCAACGCGGTCGATGACGTACGCGTCGCGTAAACGCCCGGAGAAACGAACGCGGACTCGAGCGCCGGGAACTGCCTTCTCGTGCCATTCCTTGGGAACGAGATAGTCGAAGTCTCGATCGAGATGCATGACGCCCAGGTCGACGCGCACGCGGGCGATCGGACCTAGCGACCCTTCGACGGGTCTTGTCGGATGATCCTCGCTAGACACCCGCTGCTGTGCGGAGATCCGCCGCCCGATCGGTGCTCTCCCACGTGAACGTGGGCCCAACCTCGGTCCGCCGGGATGGTTCATCGGCGTCGAGTAGCTGGTTGACGCCTTGCGGACGCCCGAAGTGACCGTAGGCGCTGGTGGTGCGGTAGATCGGGCGCAGCAGATCGAGGTCGCGGATGATCGCTGCGGGTCGCAGGTCGAACACCGCCAACACTGCTTCTTGAATCTGCTCGTCGCTCATGACTCCCGTGCCAAACGTCTGCACGAAAACGCCGACAGGATGTGAAACGCCGATGGCGTAGGCCACCTGCACCTCACACCGAGAGGCGAGACCCGCGGCCACCACGTTCTTGGCCACCCAGCGCATGGCGTACGTGGCCGACCGGTCCACCTTCGACGGATCCTTTCCGGAGAAAGCCCCGCCACCGTGACGCGCCATGCCACCGTAGGTGTCGACGATGATCTTTCGGCCCGTGAGACCGGCGTCGCCCATCGGACCGCCGACTTCGAATCGTCCTGTCGGATTGACGAGCAGGCGGTAGTCACGGCTATCGATGTCGAACGTTTCCAGAATCGGATCCACTACATGTCGTCGGACATCGGGAGTCAGCGTTGCATCGAGATCCACATCAGCCGCGTGCTGGCTGCTCACGACGATCGTGTCGATACCCGTCGGACGATCGTCCTCGTCGTAGCTGATCGTCACCTGCGTCTTACCGTCCGGGCGGAGGTAGTCGAGGGTTCCGTCCTTGCGCTTGGCCGTCAACTGCTCGCTCAAGCGGTGCGCCATCGAGATCGGCAGCGGCATGAGCTCTTCGGTGTCGGTGCACGCGTAGCCGAACATCAACCCCTGGTCACCGGCACCCTGACGATCGAGAGGATCCTCGCTGCCGTCGGCTCGCTCTTCGTATGCGTCGTCCACTCCTTGGGCGATGTCGGCGGACTGCTTGCCGATGGAGACGCTGATTCCGCATGACTCCCCATCGAAGCCCTTGACGGAGGAGTCGTAGCCGATGTCGAGCACGGTTTGGCGCACTAGGTTCATCACATCGGCGAAACCTTCAGTGGTCACCTCACCCGATACGTGCACCTGACCCGTCGTCAGCATTGTCTCGACGGCCACGCGACTGCGGGGATCTTGCCGCAACAGATCGTCGAGGATGGCGTCGCTGATTTGGTCGGCCATCTTGTCCGGATGACCTTCGGTAACCGACTCCGACGTGAATAGGCGTTGCGACACGAGGCTCCCTCACAGCTGTGGAATGCCGAGGGTGATCCTCGACGGCGCGAGCAGTCTAGCGATCGAAACGCACTGCGTCCCAGATGGCATGCGCGGCGATTTCCTTGCTGACCGCCTCGCGGAGGTCGCAATCGCCGTTGGCGTCAATGATGGCGACGGTCGTCTCCTCATCCCCGAAAACCGCCCCATCCGAGACGTCGTTCGCGACGAGATAGTCGCATCCCTTACGTGCGAGTTTGGCCAGAGCTCGGGTGGTGAGCGACTCGCCCTCGGCTGGAGTCTCGGCGGCGAATCCCACGATGACGGGTGTCGAGCTCGATCCGCGCTTGGCCACCAGTTCGGCCAAAACGTCGGTCGTTCGTTCCAAAATCAATTCCGGAGCCGCCCCATCGGCCAACGATTCCTTGGTGATCTTGCCTGAATGCGCGGTGACAGGACGGAAATCAGCGACGGCGGCGGCCATCACGACGACGTCGGGGGTCTCCTGGGCGACGAGTTCGTGCATGACCGACCGGAGTTCCTCTGCCGTGCCGACCCGGCGTACGGCGCACCCGGCCGGAACGCCTACGTCGAGATCACCATCGACGTGCGCGATAACCGCGGTCACGGTGGCTCCCCGAGCGATCGCGGTACGAGCCAGGGCGAAGCCTTGGCGACCGCTGCTCTTATTGCCGAGGAAGCGCACGTCGTCCCAAGGCTCTTGCGTTCCGCCGATGCTGATGACCACGTGCCGGCCGTGCAGGTCTGAGCGGGCAACCCGACCGCTGCCGGCCATGGCCAGCGTGGTTCGTGCCGCTTCGGCAATCGCCCGGGGCTCGGGGAGTCGCCCCGCTCCGGAGTCCGAACCCGTGAGCCGGCCGTCGGCTGGGTCGAGGACGACCGCACCGCGCTCGCGGAGCAAACGAACATTCGCCTGGGTGGCCGGGTGCACCCACATTTCGGTGTGCATGGCCGGCGCGATCACGACACGACCACGAGTGGTCAACAACACGTTGGTGAGCAAGTCACTAGCGATCCCGTGCGACGCGCGAGCCAGGAAATCTGCCGTGGCCGGTGCGACGATCACGAGATCGGCCCGCTGACCGAGTTCCACGTGCGGGACCTCGTGCGGGGACTCCCACAACTCACGAGCCACCGGCTTGCCGGACAAAGCAGCCCACGTCGGCTCGCCCACGAAACGAAGTGCGGACGCCGTGGGCACAACTGTCACGTCGTGACCGGACTCGGTCAGGTCGCGAAGAAGGGAGACGGCTTTGTACGCGGCGATTCCGCCGGTGACTCCGAGCACGATGTCGGCCATAACGACCGTCGGGCCTTCCTACTCGGTTTCCTCGCCCGCAGCGAAGGGATCGACGGGCGCGGCGGCGCTGGTGGCGGCTGCTTCCTCCGCTGCTTGAGCGGCGGCTTCAGCCGCGGCCTGGGCAGGGTCGAAAGGTTCAGAGGTAAGTAACCCTGCGTCAATCTCGCGCATGGCGATAGACAGCGGCTTTTCCTGGACGTAGGTCTCCACCAGGGGGCCGACGTATTCCAGGAGCCCCTCGCCGAGCTGGGAGTAGTACGCGTTGATCTGGCGAGCACGTTTCGCTGCGTAGCTCACCAATGAATACTTCGAGTCTGTCTTTTCCAACAGATCGTCGATCGAGGGGTAGGTGATGCCCTCTGGCTGTGACGTCACAGGTGGTTCCTCATTTGCCGTGGGGGGAACTCTCGGAGTGTCCCGAGAGGCCTGCAAAGTCTATCAAGGCCTGAGCACACTGCTCGACGTCGGCGTTGACAAGCACATGGTCGAACTCTGCCGCCGCCGCCAACTCGGCTTCGGCGGCGGCGAACCGAGCTGCTTGAGCCGCCTGATCTTCTGTTCCTCGCCCGGTGAGCCTGTCGAACAGGACGTCGATGCTCGGCGGAGCAAGAAAGATCAGCGAGGCGTCGGGCTCGGCTTCGCGCACCTGACGGGCCCCTTGCACCTCGATTTCCAACAGCACTGGCGTTCCCGCCATCCGGTGGGCGTGGACCTGCGCGCGAGGGGTGCCGTATCGATTGCCTGCGAACTCCGCCCACTCAAGCAGGCCGCCTTCGGCGGCCAGTTGATCGAACGACTCTCGGGTGTGGAAGGTGTACTCGACTCCGTCGGTTTCTCCCGGGCGAGGTTGTCGTGTTGTCGCCGACACAGACAGCCATACCGATGGACAGCGACGAAGCACCTCGGCAACCACCGTGCTCTTGCCGACGCCGGAGGGACCGCTGACCACGACGAGTGGTGCGGGGCTTTCGCCGACGGATTCGCTCATCAGGTTCTACATTCTTCTGCGATGGCAATCGCTGCTGCTCGTGGGTCTGGCTCTCCCGTGATGGGCCGCCCGATGACGAGGAGATCCGATCCATCGGCGAGCGCTTGCGCCGGTGTCGATGCGCGGCGCTGATCGTGCGCGCTCGCCCCCACCGGTCTGATTCCCGGGGTGATGAGGTGGACCTCCGATGGAACGATCGATCGCAGCCGGGTCACCTCATGGGGCGAGCAGACCAGCGCCCTGGCGCCAGCGTCGACCGCAGTGGCTGCCCATCGAGCGACGATGTCCGAAGGCGAACCAGAGATTCCCAATTCTCGAGCAGATGCCTGATCCAAACTCGTCAAGAGAGTCACCGCCGTCACCCGGGTGTCCGGTAGCGCCTCGACGGCCGCGCGCACCATCTGCGGACCTCCCGAAGCATGCACCGTCAGATACGTCGGTGCGAGCGGCGCGACAGCTCGGGCGGCCCCGGCAACGGTTGCCGGTATGTCGTGCAACTTCAGATCCAAGAAGATCGAGATGTGCGGGTGATCGGCATCCCGCGCAGCATCCCGGGCGGCGAGAACACTGCGATGACCATCCCGACAGAAGGCTTCCAATCCAACCTTGAGGCATCGGACATGCGGCGCGACGCTAGCGGCCCAGGAGGTCAGCGTTGAAATATCGGGCGCATCGAGGGCGACCGCGATGGGCGCGAAAGACCGATCTGGTTGTTCGGTGCTCTGCGTCGGATTACTCGGTGATGAAATCCCAATCCTCCAGTGAGCTCGTTTCCTGCGGTGCTGGTGTGGCGTGCTGCGCGCTCGCAGGCGAGGGAACGTCGCGGTCATCCGCGCGATGCGCGAATCCGATCACGTCCTGCACGCGATCGAATCCTCGCGCCCGCACCTCCCGTGCAAGTTCTGTATGGATTCGACGTGGCGCGCTCGGGTCGTGGAACACGGCCGTGCCCACCGATACCGCGGTGGCTCCGGCGAGCAGGAATTCCAGGGCATCTCGACCGGATCGGATACCTCCCATTCCGATGATCGGGATGGTGGGAAACGCTTGATGCACCTGCCAGACGCAGCGCAGAGCCACCGGTCGGATAGCCGGCCCGGAGAGCCCACCGGTTGTTCCCGCGAGCGTCGGGCGCATGGTGGTCGTGTCGATGACCAGGCCAAGCAACGTGTTGATCAAGGACAGGCCCGTGGCGCCTGCACGAATGACGGCGTCGGCAATTTCGACGATGTCTGTTACGTCCGGAGACAACTTCGCAAAAATCGGGATCCGGGAATCGGAGCTTCGACGGACCGTTTGCACCACCTGAGCTGCAGACTCCGCTCGACACGCGAAAACTTGGCCACGATCGGCAACATTGGGGCAGGAGATGTTGACTTCGATGGCGTCAAACCCACCCGTGCTGCGTAACTTGGCGGCTAAACGCCCGTACTCCTCCACTGTTTCACCCGCGATGGACACGATCGTGCGTGCTCCGCGCTCGTTGAGCCAGGCCAGATCGTTCTCGATGAAGGCATCGATCCCGGGGCCCTGCAGCCCAATCGAATTGAGCATGCCGCTCGGAGTCTCGGACATGCGCGGCGTTGCTCGTCCGGCCCGCGGTTTCAGCATGATGCTCTTGGTGACGATCGCACCAAGTTCGGTGATATCGAAGAAGGCATCCAGCTCTCGACCTGCCGCCGCACATCCGCTCGCCGTCAAGACGGGGCTAGGCAAGCCAATCCCGGCAAGTTCGACGCCGGTGTCGGCGTGCTCGGTCGGTTGATGGCGGTCTGGGTCACCGCCAGTGACGACAGCTGCGCTCACGATTCACCCCCGCTATCTGGGGCCCCGATGGCGTCGGCCGGGATGGTGTTGATGTCTCGCCAGCGCACTCGGTCACCACGAAATACCGGACCTTCGACGCAGGATCGAACCATGCGGGTCGCGCCGTCTGCCCCGATGACCGGGAGAACACACGTCATGCACACACCGATGCCGCACGCCATCGCCTCTTCCACTGCGCACTCGCTGTACACGCGCTGCTTCGTCGAGATGCGAGCAACTTCGGACAACATGGGCATGGGTCCGCACGCGTACACCACATCCGCGCCCGCCCGTTGCAAGACGTTGTCGAGAACGTCAGTGACGGTGCCACGAACACCGCTACTTCCGTCATCGGTGGTGATCGTCAGCGCAGACGCCAACCGCTTCAACTCCAGCACACCGAACAATCTGTCTTCGGTCGAAGCACCAATGACCATGTCAACGCGGCAGCCGCGCTCGCGTAGAGCTTGAGCCAACATGAACATTGGTGCGCTGCCGTAGCCGCCACCGACCAGAACACAGGAGACCCCCTGCTTGGGAAGGGAGAAGGGTTGACCGAGTGGGCCCACGACGTTGAGAACATCGTGACGCCGCCTGCGGGCCAGCCACTCAGTTCCTGTGCCGGCGACGGAGATCGCAATGTCCAGGGTCCCTCCGTAGACGCCCCGCGAGGCCACTTGGTGAATGGCGAATGCCCGTCGCAGCACCATGCTCGACTCTTCGCCCCCCATGGCGATGGTGACGAAGTGGCCCGGTTGAGCGCTCTCGGCTATCCCCGGGGCGGTGAGGGAAAGAACGTGGTAATCCCCCACTCGACGGTTGTCCAGAACTTCGGATTTGATCTGCTGCACCATCAGATCTCTCCTTGTTCCTGCGATTGCTCTGGCAACTGCTCACGCAAGTGAGCCAAGTGTGCGCCGTGCTCTTGCAGCGATCGGACATTCGGCTCACCGGAGACAAGCGCATCGATACCTTGAACCGCCGCACTCAGTCCCTGCACAGTGGTTACGCAGGGAATTCCTTTGGTCACAGCAGCCGTCCGAATCTCATAGCCGTCAACGCGGGGTCCGACTCCGTAGGGAGTGTTCACGATTAGGTCGATATCTCCGGCCATGATCGCATCGACGGTGGTGGGAGTGCCATCCTTTCCGCGACCTTCGTGCTGTTTGCGCAGAACGTCCACGGGCACACCGTTGCGGCGCAGTATCTCCGCGGTGCCTTGAGTGGCGAAGATCGCGAACCCCAGGTCGGCCAGGCGCTTGATGGGAAAGACCGACGCCCGCTTGTCGCGGTTAGCCAGCGAGACGAAGGCGGCACCACGCGTGGGGAGGCCACCGGCGTAGGCCGCCTGCTGCGACTTCGCGAACGCGACCCCGAAGGAATCGTCGATGCCCATGACTTCTCCCGTCGAGCGCATCTCGGGTCCGAGAACCGCATCGACTCCGTGGAATCGTCCGAAGGGCAGGACGGCTTCCTTGACAGAAATGGCACTGCCCGGGGGCAGGGCACCTCCATCACCCTCACGGGGAAGCAGGCCCTCGTCGCGAAGTTCCTTGATCGACGAACCCGCCATGATTCGAGCCGCTGCCTTCGCCACCGGAACACCGGTGGCTTTGGAGACAAACGGCACCGTTCGAGATGCCCGGGGGTTGGCCTCTAGGACGTAGAGCGTGTCCTGGGCGAGAGCGAACTGCACGTTCAACAGGCCCCGCACCCCCACGCCTTGCGCGATGGCACGTGTCGACGTCCGGATGCGGTCGATGTCCGATTCCCCGAGGGTCATGGGTGGTAGAGCACATGCAGAGTCACCCGAGTGGATGCCCGCCTCTTCGATGTGCTCCATGACCCCGGCGAGATACATGTCGTGGCCATCGAAGAGCGCATCAACATCGATTTCTATCGCGTCGTCAAGGAAGCGGTCTACCAGCACCGGGTGCTCACGGGTCACCTCAGTGGACCGCTGCAGGTAACTCTCGAGCATCGCATCGTCGTACACGATCTCCATTCCTCGCCCGCCGAGTACATAACTCGGGCGAACGAGCACGGGATAACCGACGCGAGCTGCGATAGCCGCCGCCTCGTCGAACGATCGCGCCGTTCCGTGGTCGGGAGCCGGCAAGCCAGCGTCCGCCAGCACGCGGCCGAAGGCTCCTCGCTCTTCGGCGAGATGGATGGCGGCCGGTGAGGTGCCCACAATCGGGACGCCTGCATCTTCGAGGCGTTGCGCCAGTCCGAGTGGTGTTTGGCCACCGAGCTGCACGATGACGCCCACGACGGATCCTTGTCGCTGCTCGGCATTGACAACTTCCAAGACGTCTTCGCACGTCAAAGGTTCGAAATAGAGACGATCGGAGGTGTCGTAGTCCGTGGAGACGGTTTCCGGGTTGCAATTGATCATGATCGTTTCGAAACCGGCGTCAGAGAGCGCCATTGCAGCATGGACGCACGAGTAGTCGAACTCGATGCCTTGACCGATGCGATTAGGGCCGGATCCGAGGATGATCACTTTCTCGCGGCCTGATGGCTGCAACTCATCTTCCTCGTCATAGGAGGAGTAGTGGTAGGGAGTCATCGCTTCAAACTCCGCCGCGCACGTGTCGACCGTCTTGAAGACCGGACGGATCCCCCAGGCGTGTCTGATCTCACGGACCTCTTCTTCACTCAGGCCCCTCAATTGCGCGACTTGACCGTCGGAGAATCCCTCCCGCTTGGCCATGACGAGGAGTTCGCGATCCAGAGATTCAGCGGATGCGAGGGCGTCGGCGATCTCGTTGATCTGACATATGTGGTCGAGGAACCACGGATCGATGCCGGTTGCCTCGTACACCGCATCGATGCTCGCCCCGGCCCACAGCCCCTGCTGCACCAGAGCCAAACGTCCATCGTGGGGTCGCTGCATTCGTTCCAGGACATCCGCCACGTCGATTGCGTCGCGCGCGGTTTCCCAGGAAAAGACAGCTGACGGCCGCTCCATCGAACGCAGGGCCTTGTTCAACGCCTCCCCAAAATTACGACCGATGGCCATCGCCTCGCCAACACTCTTCATCGTGGTGGTCAAGGTGGTATCCGCTCCGGGGAATTTCTCGAAGGCAAAGCGTGGGACCTTCACGACGACGTAGTCGAGCGTCGGCTCGAACGATGCCGGTGTCTGCTGCGTGATGTCGTTGGGAATCTCGTCGAGTGTGTAACCGATCGCGAGACGTGCCGCGATCTTGGCGATGGGGAAGCCGGTCGCCTTCGATGCCAGGGCTGACGAGCGCGACACACGAGGGTTCATCTCGATGACGATCATGCGTCCGTCGGCCGGGTTGATGGCGAATTGAATGTTGCATCCGCCGGTGTCCACGCCGACTGCTCGGATGATCTTGATGCCCACGTCTCGCATGTGCTGGTACTCACGATCAGTGAGGGTCAGGCAGGGAGCAACCGTTATCGAGTCTCCGGTGTGCACTCCCATGGGGTCGACGTTCTCGATAGAACAGACCACCACCACGTTGTCGTTCTTGTCGCGCATCAGCTCGAGCTCGTATTCCTTCCAGCCGATGATGGACTCCTCGAGCAGCACCTCGGTTGTCGGGCTGGCCTGCAAGCCGGCGCCGGCAATTCGTTCCAGATCGGCCTCGTCATACGCAATACCCGATCCGGCGCCACCCATCGTGAACGACGGGCGAACGACGACGGGATAACCCAGTTCGCTCGTTGCCTCAACGCACTGCTCCATCGTGTGGCAGATGATGGAGCGGGCACTCGATCCGCCAATGGACTCCACGATCGACCGGAACTTCTCACGATTCTCGCCGCGCTCGATGGCGTCGACGTCCGCACCGATCAACTCCACTCCGTACCGTTCGAGAACACCGGACGCGTGCAGGGCGATGGCGGTATTCAGCGCGGTCTGACCACCGAGGGTGGCCAGCAAGGCATCGGGGCGCTCTTTCGCAATGATGCGCTCGACGTATTCGGGCGTGATGGGCTCAACGTAGGTGGCGTCGGCGAACTCAGGGTCCGTCATGATCGTCGCGGGGTTGGAGTTGACCAGGACCACACGCAGACCCTCGTCCCGAAGCACTCTGCAGGCCTGCGTGCCCGAGTAATCGAATTCGCACGCCTGCCCGATAACGATCGGTCCAGAACCGATAACCATCACGGATTCAATGTCGGATCTGCGTGGCATCAGGCACCACCATCCCGTCGTCGCGCGATGGCTTCCGCGAAGCGATCGAACAGGTATGCGGCATCGTGAGGACCGGCTGCCGCCTCGGGGTGGTACTGCACACTGAAGGCGGATCCATCCACGAGCTCAAGACCCTCGACAACGTTGTCGTTCAAGCACACGTGGGAAACCCGCGCCGGTCCGAAGGGGCTGTCGAATTCCTCCTCCAGCGGCGCTTGCACAGCGAACCCGTGGTTATGTGCGGTGATCTCCACCTTGCCGGTGGTCAGATCCTTCACCGGTTGGTTGATGCCGCGGTGACCGAAGCGCAACTTGTAGGTGCCGAGGCCCAGGGCACGTCCAAAGATCTGATTTCCAAAACAGATCCCGAAAACCGGAAGACCGGCGTCAAGAGCCTTCGACATCAACCCAACAGCGTGGTCAGCGGTCGCGGGATCCCCCGGGCCATTGGAGAAGAAGATTCCATCGGGTGTCCGCGCCACGATGTCCTCCCAGGAGGAACTCGAGGGGACAACATCGACGTTCAGGCCGCGTTCGGACAGGCGACGCGGAGTCATCGACTTGATACCCAAGTCCACGGCGACGACCGTCGCCCATGCATCACCGATGGCCGGCACCGAGTACGCCTGGGCAGTGGTGACGTCGGATGTGAGATCCGCACCGACCATCGACGGGCTCGATCGCACCTGCGACAACAGTTCGTCCACCGGACGGCTTGCCGCGGGCCCGCTGAAAATGCCCACACGCATCGCTCCGGCGTCACGCAGGTGACGCGTCAACGCCCGAGTATCGATGCCGGAGATTCCCACGACCCCATACGCCTGCAGGTCCTCGTCCAAGGTCCGCTGCGCCCGCCAATTCGACACGATCCGCGACGGATCCCGCACCACGTATCCGGACACCCAGATGCGTTCAGACTCCGGATCTTCGTCATTCATGCCGGTGTTGCCTACGTGCGGAGCGGTCATCACGACCACCTGACGGTGGTAGCTCGGATCCGTCAGCGTTTCCTGATAACCGGTCATACCGGTGGAGAACACCGCTTCCCCGAAGGTCGTTCCGACGGCTCCAAACGGTCGACCGTGCATGGCCCGGCCATCTTCCAAGACGAGAACAGCGGGCTCTGTCGCGAGATTTCCGGTGTTACTCACGGCCGTCTCCTGAAGCGTCCAATGAACCGTCTAACGGGCCATCTCCCCGCATACCGTCGAACGCCTCGTGCGCACCGGATTCGGTAACACTCGGTGAGCTCGAAGTCTCCCCACTTCCCGCCTGCTCCGAGTGCTCCGAGTACTCCGGGTCCTCCGCGCGCTCCGAGGTGTCCCTGTGCTCCGCCATGAGCCCATCCAACAACGCGGCGTGATCGGCGCCGTCATCTGCCCGGATCCCGGTATCCAGAACATCTTCGGCCAGCATCCATGTCACGACGATGACGCTGTCCTTCCCGCGCACCGTTCCGGCGACCCCACGATCGGTTCGCACACCGCGCACTGCCGAAGCGGGAATCAGGAAGGATCGAGCACCGTCACGCCGGATGCCCACACCACCGTCGACGAGGTGGAACGAGGCTCGACTCCTGACCCCCAACTCGTGCACGGCAACGCGATCGAGCCAATCGCCAGAGATCGACGTCCCCAGGTACAGGCCCAGAACACCGGACGACGCGGGGGCATCAAAGGCCGACGGTTCAGCCATGGAGGAATGTCGCGCCACTCTGCCTTGCCAGCCCCGTCGCATCCCCCACAAGGCGAGCGCGATCAGACCGGCTATCAGGGCCACCAACGCCAATCGCGCGGGCCAATCGGTCACACTCGCCTGCTCGGTGTACTCCTCGGCGGCCACGACGACGGAGTCGAGTATCGGCATCAGGGTTCCCTGATTCATGCCAGCGCTCCATCGACGACGCTTGGACGTCCACGGAAAAGCACATGCCGAACGGTTCCCGGCATCTGCCGGCCCAGGTACGGGCTGTTGCCGCTCTTGCCCACCAACGCATCGACCTCAAGCGGGCCCTGCGGTGACGGATCCCAGACCGTGATGTTCGCCGCGGATCCGGGTGCAATCGGCATTCCTTGATCCGCCACCTGCCCGATGCGCGCTGGGATAGTCGACATGCGGTCCGCAAGGTCCCGCCACGTCAATAGACCGGACTCGATGAACACCTCGACGGCAATTCCGAGGGCCGTCTCGAGCCCGACCATGCCCATCGCCGCCGCCGCCCACTCGCAGTCCTTGTCTTCACGCGGGTGCGGGGCATGATCGGTCGCAATGATGTCGATCGTGCCTTCAACGACGGCTTCGCGTAACGCGTGGACATCCTCCGCACGCCGGAGCGGAGGGTTGACCTTGTAGATCGGGTCGAAGCTCTCGACGAGTTCCTCGGTCAAGAGGAGATGGTGAGGGGTGACCTCGGCCGTGACGGGAATTCCGCGGGTCTTCGCCCATCGGATGACCTCGACCGAACCGGCTGTCGATACATGGCACACATGCAGCCGTGATCCCACATGCTCGGCCAACAGGACGTCACGAGCGATGATCGCTTCCTCCGCGACTGCAGGCCACCCCGCGAGACCAAGGCGAGCGGACAACGCACCTTCGTTCATTTGGGCCGCCTCGGTGAGCCGAGGGTCTTGCGCGTGTTGAGCGACCACGCCATCGAAAGTCTTGACGTATTCCAATGCCCGACGCATCAGGAGCGGGTCGTGAACACACAAGCCGTCATCGCTGAACACCCGAACAGATGCAGCGCTCGACGCCATGGCGCCGAGTTCGGCCAACTGCTCACCCTTCAACCCGACGGTGACAGCACCCACCGGGCGAACGTCCACGATGCCGGCTTCTACTCCCCGACGCCATACCTGCTCGACCACACCGGCGGTGTCGGCAACCGGCGAGGTGTTCGCCATCGCGTGCACACAGGTGAAGCCGCCCATCGCCGCCGCCTGAGACCCCGTCGCGATCGTTTCTGCATCCTCGCGGCCTGGTTCCCGAAGGTGGGTGTGCAGATCCACGAGGCCGGGGATGACCGTGCAGCCGGATGCATCGAGTTCGAGCTCGACGCCCTCAGCAGGCAGAGCATTGCTACCGGACTGATTCGACGGCGTCATCGCCGTGATGACACCGTCATCGATGACGATGTCGTGTGGATCGAGGCCGTAGGGAGCCCCGCCGCGAAGGACGACCGCACCCATCAGTCCCCACCTGCCTGCGAACCAGCGCCACCGAGAAGCAGATACAGGCACGCCATACGTACGTTGACGCCGTTGGCCACCTGCTCCACGATGACGGCCCGAGAGGAATCGGCGACATCCGCGGAGATTTCCAAGCCACGATTCATCGGGCCGGGGTGCATGACGATGGCACGATCTTTCAGCAGCTCGAGCCGCGGAGCATCAAGGCCATACAACCTCGAGTACTCCAGGGTAGAGGGGAAGTAGGACCCCGCCATTCGCTCCGCTTGCACCCGGAGCATCATCACCGCGTCTGCTTGCATCAGTGCGTCGTCGAGGTGGTAGCTCACCGAGCAGGGCCACGATTCCACACCTACCGGGATCAACGTCGGGGGCGCCACCAAGGTCACCTCGGCGCCGAGAGTGTGCAGGAGCAACACGTTCGATCGGGCCACGCGGCTGTGCAGAACATCACCCACGATGACCACGTGAACACCCTGCAAATCCCCCTGTCCCCCACAGATGTGAGAGCGCAACGTGTAGGCGTCCAGGAGAGCCTGGGTGGGATGTTCATGGGTGCCGTCGCCTGCATTGATGACCGAACCGTCGATCCACCCTGCGGTGGCCAGACGGTACGGCGCACCCGAGGCGCCATGCCTGACGATGACCGCATCGGCACCCATGGCCTCCAGAGTTAATGCCGTGTCCTTGAGCGACTCTCCCTTGGAAACAGACGAACCCTTGGCCGAGAAGGTGATCACATCGGCAGACAACCGCTTGGCTGCCAATTCGAAGGACAGTCGAGTGCGCGTCGAATCCTCGAAAAAAAGATTCACGACCGTGCGACCCCGAAGGGTTGGCAGTTTCTTCACCGAACGCTCCGTTACGGATGCGAGTTCGGCTGTCGTGTCCAAAATCATCAGCGCCTGGGCTCGATCGAGGTCTCCGGCGGAGAGCAGGTGCTTACCCAGCATCTGCATCACCGACCGACTCGCTATCGATCATCACGTCGTCTACCCCGTCGATCTCGACGAAACGCACGCGCACCGTCTCGTCCTTGGCTGTGGGCAGGTTCTTTCCGATGAAGTCCGGTCGGATCGGCAGTTCGCGATGGCCCCGATCGATCATCACTGCTAGCCGCACGATGGCCGGCCGGCCTAGATCATGGACGGCGTCGAGGGCAGCGCGGATGGTTCGCCCCGAGTACAAGACATCATCGACGAGGACGACCGTGCACCCATCGATTCCCTGTGCCGGGATATCGGTCGGCTCGAGCGCTCGAACTTCCCGTAGTCGCAGATCGTCGCGATACAACGTGACGTCGAGTGCACCGCAGGGAACAGGATGACCCTCGATCTGTGCCACGGTCTCGGCAATGCGCCGCGCTAGGGGCACGCCTCGGGTGGGGATTCCAAGAATGATGAGGTCGTCGCTGCCCCGAGAGTTCTCGACGATTTCATGAGAGATGCGTCGAACCGCACGGCTGATGTCAGCCTGGTCGAGCACCACGCGTGCAGACGACAAGAAAACCACCTTCCCCGCCTCACGGGACGGGCTTAAAGGAACGAGGCAAACCTATCTCAGAACGGCATCCGCCCGCGCTATACCCCGCCGCCCGGGCCGGCACTTCCGATCTTGTGAACCCGCATACCGTTCGTGGTCCCGGGGACACCCGGAGGCACGCCTGCCACGATCACCACGCGCTCGCCGGCGCTGGCACGACCGATATCCAGTAGCGCCTTGTCGACCTGCATGACCATGTCGTCGGTGTGCCGCACCTGGGGCACCAGGAAGGTCTCCACCCCCCACACCAAAGCAAGTTGGCTTCGCACCCGCGGGTTGGGGGTGAACGCCAACAGGCGAATGCCGCAACGCCAACGGGCGATCAGGCGAGCTGACCGCCCCGTTTCGGTAAAAGCGATCAGGTGAGTCGCCTGAACGAACAAGGCTGCCGACACGGCCGCGTGGGTGAGCGCCCGGGCCGTGGATCCAGTACGACTTTCCTCCAAGGGGGGAAGTCGATCCAGTGCCTCGCCTTCGATGTGCTCGATGATGCGCGACATCGTTTCCACGACCAGCGGTGGGTTATGCCCCACACTCGTTTCTCCCGACAGCATCAAGGCATCGGTGCCATCGAGCACCGCGTTGGCGACGTCGCTCGCCTCTGCGCGCGTCGGACGGCTAGCGGTGATCATCGAGTCCAACATCTGCGTCGCCACAATTACCGGCTTTCCGGCCTGCCGACACAGTTGGATCGCCCGCTTTTGAACGAGCGGAACCTGCTCTATCGGAAGTTCGACTCCGAGGTCTCCTCGAGCGACCATGATTCCGTCGAAGGCCTCGACGATCTCTTCAAGATTCTCCACCGCTTGGGGCTTTTCGATCTTCGCAAGTACCGGCACGCGAATGCCTTCGTTGTCCATGATGTCGTGAACGGCACTGACATCGTCAGCGCTGCGGACGAAGGACAGAGCGACAAGATCCGCTCCCGTGCGAAGCCCCCAGCGAAGATCCTCCACGTCCTTATCTGACATAGCCGGCACACTCACGGGAACTC
This sequence comes from Actinomycetota bacterium, assembly GCA_010029945.1. Lineage (GTDB taxonomy): Bacteria > Actinomycetota > Actinomycetes > S36-B12 > S36-B12 > S36-B12. The sequence continues at coordinate 41,356 of RGQW01000001.1, forward strand.
CCGGGAGGTTGAAGCCCTTGCTATCGGACACCACACCACCCTCGACGACCGTGGTGTGGACACGTGGCCCCTCGACCTTGGTGACTCGCAGCTCGATGCGACCATCATCGACAAGAACGAGATCTCCCGGATTAACGTCGTCAGGTAAGCCCGCATGCGTGGTCGACACCATGGTGGCGTCGCCGGCCACATCCTCGGTGGTCACGATGAAGTCCGCGCCAGGCTCGAGGTGCACAGATCCCGCGGCGAAGGATCCGAGTCGAATCTTCGGCCCTTGCAAGTCGATCAGAATCCCGACACCCCGCCCGCTGGCATCGGAAGCTTCACGAACAGCGAGGTAGGCCTGTCGGTGGTCCTCGTGGTTACCGTGCGAGAGGTTCAAACGGGCCACATCCATGCCGGCATCCACCAGCGCCCGAATCTGCTCGGGCGAGGAGGTCGCGGGGCCCAGCGTGGCCACGATTTTGGCTCTGCGCATGGGGGGAAGCCTAGCCGTAACCGGTTACACGGTGAGGGGCCGCGCCGATGCTCGAATGGGAGACGGAAGGTTCGTGTCACCGGTCAAGTACCGATCGACGCTCGCGGCGGCCGCGCGACCTTCCGCAATCGCCCACACGATCAAGGACTGGCCTCGGCCCGCATCCCCGGCGACGAAGACTCCGTCCAATTCGGTCGCGTACTCGTCTGTCCGCTCGATGGAGCCGCGCTCGGTGAGCGGGAGGCCGAACTGCTCCAGCAGTGGGCCCTGCTCTGGCCCGGTGAATCCCATAGCCAAGAAGACAGCGTCCGCGGGTATTGACCGCTCGGAGTCGGGCACCGGCTCGAAACGACCGTCGACGAACTCCACCTCGGACAACTCCAAGCTACGAACGTGACCGTCGTCGTCCCCCACGAAGCGTTGCGTCGACACAGCGAAAATGCGCTCACCGCCCTCTTCGTGCGCACTGCTGACCCGATACGTCATGGGGTAGGTCGGCCAGGGCTGGGCCTGCGGTCGCTCCTGGGGTGGGCGAGGCATGATCTCCAACTGCGTCACGCTTGCGGCTCCCTGGCGATGAGCGGTACCCAGACAGTCGGCACCGGTGTCGCCTCCCCCGATGATGACCACGTGCTGACCCTCAACGTCGATGGGTGATTCCTCGAAATCGCCCTCTTGCACTCGGTTCGCGGGAGGCAGGTACTCCATTGCTTGGTAGATACCGGTCAACTCCCGACCTTCGATGGGTAGGTCACGCCAGGCTGTCGCACCGGTCGCGATGACGATTGCGTCATAGCGACGCCGCAGGTCGGCGACCGTGATGTCCACTCCCACTTCTACGTTCGGCCGAAACTTCACTCCCTCGGCTTCCATCTGCGCGAGTCGCTGATCGACGTGGTGCTTTTCCATCTTGAACTCAGGGATTCCGTAACGCAGCAGACCCCCGATCCTGTCCGACCTCTCGTACACAGCGACCGTGTGGCCTGCGCGCGCCAACTGCTGTGCAGCCGCAAGTCCGGCGGGTCCGGATCCGATCACTGCGACCGTGTGGCCGGTCAATGACTCCGGCGGCTGCGGTGTGATCCACCCGGCCTCCCAGGCCCGGTCGACGATGGCCACTTCGACCTGCTTGATGGTGACGGGATCGGCGTTGATGCCCAGTACGCAGGCCGCTTCGCACGGCGCCGGACACAGTCGTCCGGTGAATTCTGGAAAGTTGTTGGTGGCGTGCAGCCTTTCGATGGCTTGACCCCAGTCACGGTCGTAGATGAGGTCATTCCATTCCGGGATGAGGTTGCCCAGTGGACACCCTTGGTGGCAGAAGGGAATACCGCAGTCCATGCAGCGCCCCGCCTGCTTTTCCAGACTCCGAGCATCGAAGTCTTGGTAGACCTCCTGCCAATCTTGAATGCGAACATCGACCGGGCGCCGTTCGGGAAGCTGGCGGTCGGTGGTCAAGAAACCTCGTGGATCAGCCATTGCCGCCTCCCATCACTGCCAGCACGGGGTCTTCTCCCCTGGCTATCGCCTCCTCGCGCAAACGCAACACCCGTTTGAAGTCTTGCGGCATGACCTTGGTGAACCGCTGGCGGCTATGGGCCCAGTCCTCGAGCAATCGAGCTCCCACGGCCGACTCCGTCTCCTCGACGTGCCGCTGGATCAACGAGCGCAGTTCATCTTCGTCCTGGGCGCTCAGCGGATCGAGATCCACCATTTCCGGATTCACTCGGCTCACGTTCAAATCGAGTATGTAGCCAATCCCGCCGGACATCCCGGCCCCGACGTTGCGGCCCACCGGTCCGAGGATCACCGCGATGCCGCCGGTCATGTACTCCAGAGCGTGGTCACCGACCCCCTCGACGACAGCGTGGACGCCGGAGTTCCGCACGCAGAACCGTTCGCCCACCTGTCCGCGGATGAAGATCTCACCACTCGTCGCTCCGTACGCGATCACGTTGCCGGCGATGATGTTGTCCTCGGCGACGAAGGGGGCGCCGCGGTCGGGCCGGATGATGAGTCGACCACCTGAAAGGCCCTTACCGAGGTAGTCGTTCGCGTCGCCCTCGAGTCGAAGGGTCACACCTGCGGGAACGAAGGCGCCGAAACTTTGACCGGCGGATCCTTGGAAGGTGATGTCGATCGTTCCGTCCGGCAAACCGTCGCCGCCGTGTAGGCGCGTCACTTCCGACCCGAGCATGGTTCCTACCGTTCGGTTCACGTTTCGAATGGCGACATTGGCCCGGACAGGTTCACGTGAGTCAAGGGCCGGGCGGCAAATCTCGATGAGTTCTTGATCCAGGGCCTTGTCCAGGCCGTGGTCCTGCTCGACGATCTTCCGACGCGCCTCACCGTCCGGAACATCGGGCACGTGAAGGATCGGAGCAAGGTCGAGTCCGTCCGCCTTCCAGTGATCGATAGCCCGCCGCATGTCGAGAACTTCGGCGTGTCCGATGGCTTCATCGAGGCTTCGGAAACCGAGTTCGGCGAGATACTCACGTACTTCCTGGGCGATGAATTCGAAGAAGTTGACGACGAATTCGGGCGATCCCTGGAACCGCTCGCGCAAGACGGGGTTTTGCGTTGCGATGCCCACCGGGCAGGTGTCCAGATGACACACGCGCATCATCACGCACCCCATGACCACCAACGGTGCCGTCGCGAACCCGTACTCCTCAGCGCCGAGAAGGGCGGCGATCACGACGTCGCGTCCGGTTTTGAGCTGTCCGTCCGCCTGGACGACCACACGATCGCGAAGGCCGTTGAGCAGCAGGGTTTGCTGCGTTTCCGCCAAGCCCAACTCCCAGGGTGCGCCCGCGTGCTTGAGCGATGTCAGCGGTGATGCGCCCGTCCCTCCGTCATGGCCGGAGATCAGAACGACGTCGGCATGGGCTTTGGAGACACCTGCGGCAACGGTTCCAACACCGACCTCCGCCACCAGCTTCACGTGCACACGTGCCCGAGGATTCGCGTTCTTCAGATCGTGGATCAGTTGCGCGAGGTCCTCGATGGAGTAGATGTCGTGGTGCGGAGGCGGGGAGATCAGCCCGACGCCGGGAGTGGAGTGTCGGGTCTTGGCAATCCACGGATAGACCTTGTGGCCGGGAAGCTGTCCGCCTTCACCCGGCTTCGCTCCTTGCGCCATCTTGATCTGGATGTCGTCGCTGTTGACAAGGTATTCACTGGTGACACCGAAGCGCCCCGATGCAACCTGCTTGATGGCGGAACGCTTCGAGTCGCCATTGTCCATCGGAACGAAACGCTCGGGGTCTTCTCCGCCTTCTCCAGTGTTCGACTTTCCACCGAGGCGGTTCATCGCTATCGCCAGAGTTTCGTGCGCCTCTGCGGAGATGGACCCGTAGGACATGGCTCCGGTGCTGAATCGGGACACGATCGATTCGATCGATTCGACTTCATCGAGGGGAACCGATTCCCGAGCACCATCGCGGAAGGCGAACAATCCGCGCAGCGTCATCAAGCGCTCGGCTTGTTCATTGACGCCCTGGGTGTATTCCCGGAATATGTCGAAGCGCTTCGCCCGCGTCGCGTGCTGGAGCCGGAAGACGGTTTCCGGATCGAACAGATGCGGCTCCCCGTCGCGTCGCCACTGGTACTCTCCACCGTCGGTCAAGACACGATGAGCGGGAGAGATTCCCGACGGTGGATACGCCGTCGCATGCCGACGGGCGACCTCCTCCGCGATGACGTCGAGTCCAACCCCGCCGAGCTTGGTCACCGTTCCGGTGAAGTAGCTATCGACGAGTTCTTGGGAAAGCCCGATGGCTTCGAAGATCTGCGCCCCGCGATAGGACGCGACCGTGGAGACGCCCATCTTGGACATCACCTTCAACAGTCCCTTGCCCATGGCCTTGATGTAGTTGCGGACCGCCTTCTCCACGCCCATGCCGTCGAGCACGTGCCGGTGAACGAGATCTTCGACGGTCTCCAACGCCAAATACGGGTTAATCGCCGCCGCGCCGTAGCCCACGAGAAGTGCCACGTGGTGGACTTCGCGCACGTCACCGGCCTCGACCAGCAGGCTGATCTGGCTGCGCGTCTTGGTTCGCACCAGGTGATGGTGAACGGCGGCGCACAACAGCAGCGAAGGAATCGGCGCCTGCTGGGCGTTGCTTTCCCGGTCGGACAGGACGATGAAGCGCTTGCCCTGGCGGATCAAAGCATCCACCTCGTTGAAGATCTCCGCGAGTCGCTTCTCGAGAGCGACTCCCCCACCGGCCACCGGATACAGCCCCGTCACGCGCGCTGCAGCGAACTCCGGAAGTGTGCCGTCCGCATTGATGTGCAGAATCTTTGCGAGTTCGTCGTTGTCGATCACCGGGAACGGTAGGAGCACCTGGCGGCAATGGCCGGGCTGAGATTCCAACAAGTTGCCTTCGGGCCCGATGAGGCTCGCCAGGCTGGTGACGATTTCTTCACGAATAGCGTCCAACGGCGGGTTGGTCACCTGCGCGAAAAGTTGGCTGAAGTAGTCGAACAACAGACGCGGTCGATTCGACAGCGCCGCGATCGGAGTGTCGGTGCCCATGGAGCCGATCGGTTCCGCGCCGGCGCGCGCCATCGGCTCCATGATCACCCGGAGTTCTTCCTGGCTATACCCGAAGGTTTGCTGCCGACGCGCAACAGATTCGTGGGTGTGCACGATGTGCTCTCGTTCGGGCAGTTCCTCCAGGTGGATGATGCCGGTGTCCAGCCACTCGTCGTACGGCAATTCGGCCGCGAGTTCAGCCTTGATCTCGTCGTCTTCGATGATGCGGCCCGCGGCGGTGTCAACGAGGAACATGCGACCTGGTTGAAGGCGTCCCTTACGCACGACCGTTTGAGGGTCGATATCCAGCACGCCAGCCTCGGACGCCAACACCACTAAGCCCTCGTCGGTGACCCAGAATCGACCCGGTCGAAGGCCGTTGCGGTCGAGGACGGCACCGATCTGGGTTCCGTCGGTGAAGCAGACGTTGGCGGGGCCGTCCCACGGCTCCATGAGCGTCGCGTAGAACTCGTAGAACGCCCGTCGACGTGGATCCATGTCGGGGTTGTTCTCCCAGGCTTCGGGAATCATCATCAAAACGGCCTGTGGGAGCGAGCGGCCACCGAGGTGGAGCAGTTCCAGGACTTCGTCGAAGCTGGCTGAGTCGCTGGCCCCGGGGGTGCAGATCGGCGACAGGCGAGTGAGGTCGCCGGAGAGAACATCGCTGGTGAGCATGGCTTCGCGGGTGGTCATCCAGTTCCGATTTCCCGCCACGGTGTTGATCTCGCCGTTGTGAGCGATCAACCGGTACGGGTGCGCCAGCGGCCACGACGGGAACGTGTTCGTGGAGAAACGTGAGTGAACGAGGGCCAAGGTCGATGCGATGTCGACTTCGCTCAAGTCCGGGTAGAACGGTGTGAGTTGGTCCGTGGTCAACATGCCCTTGTAGACCATGGTGCGAGAAGACAGCGACGCGAAGTAGACGCCCAACTCGTTCTCCACCCGCTTGCGCAACGCGTACACGCGCCGGTCGAGGTCGAGTCCGAAGGTGGCATTGCGGGCGTCCACGGCGAAGATCTGCCAGAAGTCCGGCATGCACTCTCGAGCCGTCACGCCGACCAGAGATGGATCGGTCGGCACGTGCCGCCAACCGAGGATCTCGATCTCTTCGTCGCGGGCGATCTCGTCGATCTGCGCCATCAGCACGTCGCGCGTAGGACCGTCCGTAGGAAGGAATCCGATACCCGTGGCGTAGGCACCGGGCTCGGGTAGTTCGATCTCGCTTACCCGACGCAACAGGGCATCGGGCACCTGGATCAGGATTCCCGCTCCGTCGCCGCTGTCGGGCTCACTTCCCGACGCTCCCCGGTGTTCCAGATTCTCCAGTGCCGTCAGTGCTTGCTTGACGACGTCGTTGGAAGGGACACCGCTCAGGGTCGCCACCAATGCGACACCGCAGGCGTCGCGCTCGAATTGCGGGTCATACAAGCCTTGCCGGGCCGGAGTGGTGGCGTATCCGTCGAGGAGAGACACAGGCATTCCTTCGTCGTCGGTGGATGAAACCGCCCGCATCACGGCAGTAGCGGCCGGCTGCGGAGGTGGTGGTGTGGCGGTTCGGGACGACGTTGGCCCGGATCGAAAAGTCTACGGGGTTGTCGTCGCGGTGTCGTCTGGACCAGGCTCCGGAGTGTCCGACTTTTCCGATTTTTCCTGCATTTGTGACATTTGACTCACGGGAGCCTGGTCGTCAGAGTCATCGGAAGTCTCGGAAGTCTCGGAGACCCCGGCTTCACCGTGGTTCTCGTCGTTCTCGTCGTTCTCGTCGTTCTTATCGTCCGCGTCAGTCGCGTCGCTCGACGCCGCACTCAGGTCCTCTCGCCCCGGCCGGGATCTCGCCGACAGCACCAGATACACGGCGGCGCCGATCCCCACGATGACCGACGTCCACACGTTCAACCGCAGCCCGGCCACGGTGTTGACCGGGTCGATTCTTAAGGTTTCGATCCAGGCCCGACCGATCGTGTACAGCAGCACGTACAGGGCGAAGACGCGCCCGTGGCCCATCGTGAACCGGCGATCCGCCCAGATGACGATGAGGGCAACCCCGACCAGCCACAGCGACTCATACAAAAACGTGGGGTGGAAAGTTTCAAAGGCCTCGTAGCCCACCGGCCGGTTTTCCGGCGCGATCTCCAGCCCCCAGGGCAGCGTCGTAGGTTGCCCGAACAGTTCCTGGTTGAACCAGTTGCCCCATCGACCGATTGCCTGGGCGAGCGCGATGCCGGGAGCGATCGCGTCTGCGATCGGAGGGAGAGCGACGTGTCGCCGTCGCGCACCGATCCACGCACCCAACGCACCGAGAGCAACGGCGCCCCAGATTCCCAAGCCTCCATCCCAGATGCGAAAAGCCGCAGCTACTCCCCGGCCGTCGGTGCCGAAGTAGATCTGCCAGTCACTGGCAACGTGATAGAGACGGCCGCCGATGATGCCGAAGGGCACCGCCCACAGTGCGATGTCGGTGATCAGGCCTGGCTCTCCGCCGCGAGCAACGTAGCGGCGATTACCGAGCCAAATGGCAACGACGATGCCGGCGATGATCGCCAGCGCGTAGGCGCGTAGCGGAATCGGACCCAGGTACCACGTCCCCTGGTCGGGACTGGGAATCGACGCCACGACCTGCGTGGTGATCGTCGCTATCGCACTCCCGCTCATCGTTCCGTCACCGGCGCTAGTTGCCGGCGGCCTCGGTCAGCGCGGCGAGCAACGACGCTTGATCCGCCAACGACTGTGTGGGGATTTCCACTCCGTCGATCTTGCCGAAGGGGGTTCCCGCTACTCCTTGGTCATAGAACTCCTGGGTTGAGTTCGCGGCCCACACTCGGTAGGTCTCGTCGTCGACGCACGCGGAGAAACTCTCGAGCGTGGCCCCACTCATGCCGATGCCTTCGGCTATCGAGACGAGTTCGGAGTTCGACCAACCGTCTCCCTCTTCCTCGGGTTGATTGGCGTAGACGGCGTCGTGGTACTCGCGCGTGAATCCCTCGTCGATCGCACAACCCCACGCGCCGATGGCGCGGTTGGAGGCATCGTTTCCGAGGTTGCGGTCCAGGAACGCGGTAGGACGCCAAATGACCCGCGCGATGCCGGTCTCGGCTGCTTCGGCGATGCCCTCGCCGTTCGCTTCTTCGAGTGAGCCGCAGGCAGGACACTGGAAGTCTTCCCACAGTTCGAGAACAGGGGCGTCGTCCCCGGCGGTTCCGTAGGGAACCCCGTACGCCCATTCGCTGTCGGCTCCAAGGACACCGTCGGGAACCGGAGCGCTGGGGTCCGCTTCAATCACATCGATGGCGTTCGCGTTGTCGTCTGCATTGCGCGCGACGACGGCGACTCCGATGATTCCGGCGACGACGGCGAGGACGGCAACGGCCCCGATGATGCGCACGGTCCGCTCCCGGCGCTTCTCCCCCGCCTGAGCTTCCGCCCGAGCGGCAGCCGCCCGGTCGCGCCGTTCTCTACTTCCCGCTGCCATTACATCTCCGTTCGTGACCACAAGGAGCCTCGTCGGGCGCCGATCTCCAGAATAGTTTGCCTGTTCGACGTGCTCATGCGTCGGGCTCGGACAGGTGGGTTGATCGCCCAACCCCCGCGCGGAGCTCCGCAGCGAATCGACCCACCTCGGCCGTGGCCTCGGCACTTGATTCGGCATCGAGGACTCGCCGGATGAATGCTGAACCCACGATTACTCCATCTGCGTACCCGGCGATCGACTCTGCCTGTTCAGCAGAGGAGACACCCAAGCCGACACCGATCGGCTGGCGTGTGCGCTCGCGTACCCGACCCACGAGCTGCGGGGCTGCGTCACTCACCGTGTCGCGAGTCCCGGTTACTCCCATCGTGGATGCCGCGTAGACGAAACCGGTCGTCGCACCAGAGACGATGTCGATTCGCGCATCGGTCGATGACGGCGCCACGAGAAAGGTGCGGTCGATCCCCGCGGCCTCGGTCACCTCGATCCATGCATCGGCCTCTTCGGGCGTCAGGTCTGGCGTGATGACGCCGCTTCCGCCCGCCGCAGCAAGTTCGTCGGCGAACTTCTGCACTCCGAAACGCTCGATGGGATTCCAGTAGCTCATGACATACACCGCTTGATGCTCCGCCGGCGTCAGGCGGTCGACCACGCTCAGGACGTCAGCAGTCGTCACCCCCCGCTCGAGCGCGATTTCCACCGATTCCTGGATCGCGGGGCCGTCCATGAGTGGGTCGGAGTACGGGAGACCCACCTCCAACAGGTCGACACCGGAGTCGAGCATGGTTTGGAAGATCTCGACACTGTCATCGACCGTGGGGAACCCCGCCGGGAGGTAGCCGATGAGTGCTGATCGATGCTGTGTCCGGGCGGCGTCGAAAACGGCCGCGGTCCGCGGATTCACGTCGTGTCGATTCCAAACCAGCGAGCAGCAGTTTCCACGTCCTTGTCCCCTCGCCCGGACAGATTGATCACGATCACCGCATCCGGACCGAGCTCTCGACCCAGACGCATAGCCCCCGCGAGAGCATGCGCCGTTTCGATGGCCGGCAATATCCCTTCGGTGCGACTCACGATCGAGAACGCTTCCATCGCTTCGGCGTCCGTCACCGGCTCGTAGGTGGCCCGACCCGAGTCGTGCAGCCACGCGTGCTCGGGGCCCACGCCGGGGTAATCCAGTCCGGCACTGATCGAATGTGACGGGATGGTTTGGCCCCACTCATCCTGCATGACGTACGTGCGCGCACCGTGCAGAACGCCCGGCGCACCCATGGCGAATCGCGCCGCGTGTCGACCGGATTCCACGCCTTCCCCACCAGCTTCGTAGCCGACCAAGCGCACCTCGGGATCATCGAGGAACGCCGAGAACAAGCCCATCGCGTTGGACCCTCCGCCGACACACGCCACTGCTGCATCCGGCAACCGGCCCTCGATCTCGAGAATCTGCTCCCGCGTTTCACGTCCGATGACGCTGTGGAAGTGCCGGACGATGCGCGGGAACGGTGATGGTCCCGTCACGGTTCCCAGCAGATAATGCGTTGTCGCGACGTTGGTGACCCAGTCACGCATCGCCTCGTTGATGGCGTCTTTGAGAGTCTGGCTTCCCGTTTCGACCGGGATGACGGTCGCGCCGAGCAATTGCATACGCGCGACGTTCAGCGCTTGCCGTTGGGTGTCTTCCTTGCCCATGTAGACGACACATTCCAACCCCATCAGTGCCGCGGCTGTCGCCGATGCGACTCCGTGTTGGCCGGCGCCTGTCTCGGCGATGATGCGCGTCTTGCCCATGCGGGCAGCCAACAGCGCCTGTCCGAGAACGTTGTTGATCTTGTGAGATCCCGTGTGGTTGAGGTCCTCTCGCTTGAAGTAGATGCGGGCCCCACCGCACTCGCGTTCAAAGCGCGCCGCTCGAGTCAACGGAGAGGGTCGTCCGGTGTAGTCCTTCTCCAGGTCCGCGAGTTCCCGGGCGAAGTCCGGATCGGCGCATGCAGCGTCGAAGGCTTCTTCCAGTTGATCGAGGGCAGCCATCAACGCTTCTGGAACGAAACGACCCCCGTACGGGCCGAAATGACCCGGTGCTGACGAGCGAGCATCAACGGTGTCGGCAGAGGCAGTCACGAGGTCATCCTCCTGCCGTGACGCAGGGCGGGGTGCGCTCCTGCCGTGACGAGATCGTGGACCGCGAGGCGAGGATCCTTGCCGGTGACCAGGCTTTCGCCGACCAGGACGCCGTCCGCTCCCGCCTCGGCATAGGCGATCAAGTCATGGGGCTCCCGAACACCCGATTCTGCGATCTTGATGCAGGTATCCGGGATCAGGTGCGCCACTCGCGCGAAGACGCCCCTGTCAACCTCCAGCGTGGTCAGGTCTCGGGCATTCACGCCGATGACGTCCGCACCCGCGTCCAGGGCACGGGCGATCTCCGTCTCGTCGTGCACCTCCACCAGTGGAGTCAACCCCAGACTTCGGGAGCGCTCGACGAGTGACACAAGAGCGTCCTGTTCGAGCGCGGCCACGATCAGCAGGACGAGGTCCGCGCCGTAGGCCCGTGCTTCCCAGAGTTGATAACTCCCGATGACGAAGTCTTTGCGCAACACCGGTACGTCGACGGCGGCACGCACCGATGCGAGGTCGTCCAGACTCCCTCCGAAGCGACGTTCCTCAGTCAAGACACTGATGCAGTGCGCTCCACCAGCTTCGTAGTCGCGAGCCAGAGCGGCCGGATCGGCGATCTCTGCCAGCGGTCCTCGACTCGGGCTTTCTCGCTTGACTTCGGCGATGACACATACGTCCTCATCGGTGAACATCGGGCGCGGATCTCTCGGTGTACTGGTCGTACTCGCGCGTTCCTTGACGTGCTCAAGGGGAACGCGTTGCATCCGCTGCGCCACGTCTTCGCGGACTCCGTCAAGGATGTCGTTGAGGACGTTCATAGCCCCACAGTACGCCCGGTGTCTGCGCTTGCAATCGGGGCTCTAACCCACCCCAGATCCCAGGTAGGGAACGAAGTTGCGCACCACACCAAAGATCAGCACGCCGATCAGCAGCCAGACCATGAGTCGAGATCGCCGTGCTTGCGTTGCAATATCGACGACCGGGCGCCGACCGGTCCACGATCGATAGGCCCAGACAGCGAAGGCGACGATCACGACCGGCCAAAAAATGATCAGCAGAATGTTGTGATCAGCCATCCCCGAGAGGTCGCCATAGAGCAGGTCGTAGGTACCACGCATGCCCCCGCACCCCGGACAGTCCAAACCCAAAAAGATTTGGCTCGGGCACCCGGGGTAATGCCCGGGAACGTTCGGGTCCACAGCGCGCAGGTAGACGCCTGCTGCGAGAGCGGCAATTCCGGTGATGAACACCGGCAGCATTCGCCGGCGTCGCGATCGCTCGTCGACCGCGACACGAGTCTGGTCATCGAGCGTCCCCATTCGTGAATCGTACGCCGTCATCCGAGCCCCGAGGGGCCGTCGAGCCCTACGCCAGGGGGATTCTGATCCAGAAGGACGAACCCACCCCTGGACTGCTGGTGACCGCAGCGGCGCCCCCCATGCGTGAGGCGAGTCGATCGACAAGCGCCAGGCCCAGTCCGGTGCCGACGGGCCGCACACCGCGATATCGCTCGTGCAACGCGCCTGGCTCGAAGGCGACAGCAAGGTCGTCCTCGCTTAAACCAGGGCCGCTGTCCCGAACCTCAATGACGGCAAACGAGCCATCCGCGATCGCAGCGTCCGTATGGATCGCGAGATGAATCTGCGACCCCTGGGGAGAAACCCGTAGGGCGTTCTCCATCAGGTTGTCGATGATTTGGCGAAGGCGCATCGCATCCACGTGGACGTGGACGGGCCGCGCTGCTTCCGCGAGCGTCAAGGTGACACCATCGCGATCGCATCGAGTTCGCCACACCTCTGCTGCCTCGGTGAGGATCTCCCGAACGTCGACGTCGGTTGCATTGACATGAAAGTCAGCGGCACCCAATCGCGCGAGGTCGAGAAGGTCGTGGACGAGTCGATCCAAACGACTCGCCTCGTGACCGATGGTCGCACCGACACTCGTCAGTTGCTCGGGGTCGAGGATGTCGTCGTTGAGGGCTTCCGCGTAACCCCTGATCGCCGTGAGTGGCGTTCGCAGCTCGTGAGAGACCGACAGCAAGAACTCTCGTTGGCGACCTTCGGACGTCGCGAGGGCTGCGTTCAGGGCATTCAACGCCTCGGCGATATCCGCGACTTCCGCTGGCCCCCGCGGGGTGAGGCGCTCATCCCTTTCCCCGCCCGCCATGCGATGGGCGACTCCTTGGGCGTCGCGCAAAGGACGGGAGAGCCGTCGCGCGACAAGGTAAGCAATGCCGACGGAGATAACCAAGCCCAGCGCCAGAGCGGCCGCAATTCGTGCGAGGAATTTCGTGCCGAG
>RGQW01000002.1 GCA_010029945.1 Actinomycetota bacterium
TAGCGCCGCTGACGTCAAGCGGCTCCGCGAGATGACCTCCGCGGGAATGATGGAGTGCAAGAAGGCGCTCGAGGAGAGCGACGGAGATTTCGATAAGGCGGTCGAGGCTCTGCGAATCTCCGGTGCGGCCAAGGCCGCCAAGAGAGGCGCTGAGCGCACGGCCTCCAACGGCGTCGTCGCCGCGGTGGACAACACCATGGTGGAAGTTCTGTGCGAGACAGACTTCGTGGCCAAGGGTGAGGAATTCCAAGCGCTCGCAGGCACTCTGGCGCAGGCAGCTTTCGATGCCCAGGTGGCTGACCGGGATGCCCTTTTGGCGAGCACTCTCGACACCGGTGCCACCGTCGAGGCGACGGTGGCCGATATGGCCGGTGTCATCGGGGAGAAGATCGAACTTGGACGCGTCACCACGGTGCAGGCTCCGGCCACCACGTACCTGCACCGACGTGCCTCCGATCTTCCGCCGCAGGTGGGAGTCCTCGTCGCCTACGACGGAGATGAGGAAACGGCAAAGGGAATCGCGATGCAGATCGCTGCAATGCGGCCCTCCTTCCTGAACCGCGACGATGTGCCTGCGGAGACGGTGGAGAACGAGCGTCGGATTGCCGAGACAGCGGCCAAGGAAGAGGGCAAGCCCGAGCAGGCCATCCCCAAGATCGTTGAGGGTCGAGTGAACGCCTTCTTCAAGGACAACGTGCTTCTCGAGCAGGCCAGCGTCGTCGAAAACAAGAAGACGGTGGCCGATGTACTGGCCGAAAACGGAACAACGGTCCGCGCATTCGCTAGGTTCGAGCCAGGCCAGGCGTAACTCGGCGGAAGGGAAGACTCATGGATCGGTCCACGGCAGGGGAGCCGGTTCAGCCTTCCCTTGACGGGACCATCGAGACGTGGCCCGGCGCCCCCGAGGGTGGCTGGGATCGGGTTCTCCTCAAGCTCAGTGGTGAAGCCTTTTCCGGGGGTGGCGGGCTCGGCGTCGATCCCGATGTCGTGGCGTCCATCGCACGGCAAATCGCTGATGTCGTTCGTGCGGGTACCGAAGTAGCGGTCGTCATTGGTGGCGGCAACTACTTCCGCGGAGCGCAATTGTCGGAGCGCGGTATGGAACGGGCCCGCGCGGATTACATGGGCATGCTCGGCACGGTGATGAACTGTCTGGCCTTGCAGGACTTCTGCGAGAAGGCAGGCATCGAAACGCGCGTGCAGACGGCGATCGCCATGGGCCAGGTAGCCGAGCCGTACGTTCCTCGACGGGCGATGCGACACCTCGATAAGGCCCGAGTGGTCATTTTTGGAGCCGGACTCGGCCAGCCGTACTTCTCCACCGACACCACAGCCGCCCAGCGAGCGCTGGAGATCGGTGCGGAAGTCGTCTTGATGGCGAAGGGTGTCGATGGTGTCTACGACGACGATCCTCGGTCCAACCCTCAGGCTGTGCGCTACGACCGCTTGACCTACGACGAGGTCCTTGCCCGCGACCTCAAAGTCGCCGACGCAACGGCCATCAGCCTGTGTCGGGACAACGCGCTGCCGATCGTCGTGTTCAACCTTCTTCAAGAAGGCAACATCGCCCGAGCGTGCCGTGGGGAGCGGATCGGCACGTTAGTCTCATCGGAAACGTGAGGAGCACCCGTGAGTGAAGAGATCGAGATGATCCTGCTCGAGGCCACTGAGAAGATGGACAAAGCCATCGAGGTGGCCCGCGAGGACTTCGCGACGATCAGGACGGGTCGCGCGAACGCCACCATGTTCAACAAGATCGTCGTGGACTACTACGGCACTGCTACTCCCTTGAATCAACTCGCGTCTTTCCAGGTGCCCGAAGCTCGGATGATCGTCATCAGTCCCTACGACAAGGGCGCGATGGCGGAGATCGAGAAGGCGCTTCGGGACAGTGATCTGGGAGTGAACCCGAACACTGACGGGGCGATTATCCGCGTTGTTCTTCCCGAGCTCACGGAGGAGCGTCGCAAGGAATACATCAAGATGGCCAGGTCCAAAGCCGAAGACAGCCGTATTTCGGTTCGCAACATCCGGCGTCACGCGAAGGAAGCTCTCGACAAGCTCCAAAAGGACGGCGATGCCGGCGAGGACGATGTCCGTCGCGCAGAAAAGCAACTCGATGACGTGACGAGCAAGCACGTCGAGCACATCGACGAAGTTCTCAAGCACAAAGAAGCCGAACTCCTCGAGGTCTGATGTGACCGACTCGTCCGGTCGGGACGGCGATCGCGAGCAGGACCCGCGAGAGGCCGACGGCGACCGCAAGAAGGCCTCGCGCACCGGCCGAAACCTGCCGGCCGCGGTGGCGTCCGGCGTCGTGCTCGTCGTGGTCGTGCTCGCGAGCCTGTTCACCTACAAGTGGCTGTTCGGTGTCGTCGTCATCGTGGCGCTCGGCGTCGCAATGCGGGAGATGATCCAGGCTTTC
Source organism: Actinomycetota bacterium (assembly GCA_010029945.1). Taxonomy (GTDB): domain Bacteria; phylum Actinomycetota; class Actinomycetes; order S36-B12; family S36-B12; genus S36-B12. The sequence goes on from RGQW01000002.1 coordinate 2,426, forward strand.
GCGTCACGAGGTATCAAGATCGCACGGGTTCCGGCCTATGGGGCCGTCGTGCTGTTGCCGACGGTCGCTTACCTTGCGGGGCCGATCTGGCAATTGGTTGCAACCGGCGCCGTGCTGCTGCTCGCGATGCTGTGGCGAATCCGGCGTGGCGTCGACGGATACGTACGCGACATCACCGCATCCTTCTTCGTTATCGCCTACCTGCCGTTCATGGCGGGTTTTTTGATGCTGACGCTGGCGGCTGACGATGGTCCGTGGCGAGTCGTCGTCTTCATCCTGCTGACGATTTCGAACGATATCGGCGGCTACTTCGCCGGCATCTTCTACGGACGGCACCCGATCGCAGCATCGATCAGCCCGAAGAAGTCCTGGGAGGGATTTGTCGGGTCGGTCATCTTGCAGTGCAGCGTCGGCGCGCTGTCCTTCGTCTTCTTGTTGGATGCTGCTTGGTGGCAAGGTGTCATCGCCGGCTTCATTCTGGCCATCACCGCCACCGGCGGTGACTTCGCCGAGAGTGCCATCAAGCGCGACCTCGGTATCAAGGACATGGGATCGTTCCTGCCGGGTCATGGCGGGATGATGGATCGCCTCGACTCCTTGATCCCCAACGCCTTCGCGTCCTGGGCGATCTTCACCGTCTTCCTCGGTGCCAGTTTCACGGGGGCGGCGCTGTAATGGTGAGGCTGTAATGGTGGATCTCGTACTCCAGGCTCCCGAACGCGGCAAGCCACCACGACACCTGCTGGACCTGTCCCGGCCCGAGCGTCGAGCCGCGATGTCTGATCTCGGGCTACCGGCTTTTCGAGCCGATCAGGTGTCCACGCATCTGCTGACTCATTTGCAGAACGACCCCGATGAGTGGACGGACATCTCAGCAGCAGATCGCGCCACCTTGCGGTCCATGCTCCCCGATCTCCTGCAGCCCGTGCGGACCCTCACATGTGACGACGGCGCCACGGTAAAGACGCTGTACCGGTTGCACGACGGATCACTCGTCGAGTCTGTGCTGATGCGTTATTCGGATCGGGTCACGATGTGTATTTCGTCGCAGGCCGGCTGCGGTATGAACTGCCCTTTTTGCGCGACGGGGCAGGCAGGTCTGACGCGTAACCTGTCGACAGCGGAAATCGTGGAACAGGTACTCGCCGGAGCGCGGGCGTTGGCGAACAACGAGATTCCCGGTGGTCCGGGTCGCATCAGCAACGTCGTGTTCATGGGTATGGGGGAGCCGCTCGCCAACTACCGCACCGTGATCGCGACACTGCACCGACTTATCGACCCTGCTCCCGAAGGACTGGGAATGAGTGCTCGTGGCGTCACGGTGTCCACCGTCGGCCTCGTTCCGAGGATTCGGGAGTTGGCCGAGGAGGGGCTGCCCGTCACGCTGGCGGTCTCCCTGCACGCACCGGATGATCATCTTCGAGACACCCTGGTGCCGATCAACAATCGGTGGAAGGTCGCGGAGGTTCTTGATGCAGCCTGGTTCTATGCCGAGCGCACCGGGCGACGCGTCAGTATCGAGTACGCCTTGATCAAGGACGTGAACGATCAGCGGTGGCGGGCGGAAGTTCTCGGCGAAATGCTGGCCGGCCACCTCGCCCACGTGAACCTGATCCCGCTGAACCCCACGCCCGGATCCAAATGGACGGCGTCCACACCGAGCAGTCAGCGGGAGTTCGTGGCGGGATTGTCCGAGGCGGGCGTGCGGGTCACCGTCCGCGATACCCGTGGGCGAGAAATCGACGGCGCCTGCGGCCAGTTGGCAGCCCTGGAAGCCTGAGCATCCGGAACATCGCGAATACCGCGAACACCCCGAACACTGGCTGACGGACATGCCAGACTCACCCTCCATGGGCGCCTACATCGAGTCGTATCACCGCAGCCTGGACGATCCCGAGGGCTTCTGGCGCGAAGCAGCGGGCGCGATCGAGTGGGATGTCGAGCCCTCGCAGATCCTGGATGAGACGTCGGCGCCGCTGTACCGATGGTTTCCAGACGGCAGGTTGAACACGTGCGTCAACGCGGTCGACCGTCACGTTGCCGCCGGGCACGGTTCGCGGGCGGCGATCATCTACGACAGCCCTGTTACCGGCACCTGCGAGCGATGGACGTACGACGATCTGCTCGAGGCAACCTCGCGTTTCGCGGGAGTGTTGCGGAATCTGGGGGTAAACGCGGGTGACCGGGTTGTCATCTACATGCCGATGATTCCGCAGACGGTGGTGGCCATGCTCGCCTGCGCACGAATCGGGGCGGTGCATTCGGTCGTCTTCGGAGGATTCGCCCCGGCGGAGTTGAGCGCGCGAATCGACGACGCGCATCCGAGGATCATCGTGACCGCCAGCTGTGGAATCGAGCCCACCCGAATCGTGGAGTACAAGCCGCTGGTTGATGCGGCGATCGAGATGAGCTCGCATAAGCCGGAACGGGTGGTCGTTCTTCAGCGTCCGCAAGCCACGGCCGGCATGGGTGAGCGCGATGTCGATTGGGATACCGCGTACGCGTCAGCGCCGTCGGTCGATGCCGTCTCGGTGGCGGCGACCGATCCGCTCTACATCCTGTACACATCCGGCACGACGGGAAAGCCCAAGGGCATCGTGCGCGATAACGGCGGTCACGCCGTGGCCATGGCCTGGTCCTTTAGGAACGTCTACGGGATGAATCCGGGCGACGTGTGGTGGTCGGCATCGGATGTTGGCTGGGTGGTCGGCCATTCCTACATCGTGTACGCGCCGTTGATCAGTGGAGCAACAACGGTTCTGTACGAAGGAAAGCCCGTCGGCACACCCGACGCGGGTGCCTTCTGGCGCGTGATCGCCGATCATGGGGTGCGGGCGGTATTCACTGCCCCGACCGCCATCCGAGCCGTGAAGAAAGAAGACCCGCAGGCCGAGCTGCTGGCCGGCTACGACACCTCGAGCCTGCATTCGTTCTTCTTCGCCGGCGAGCGTCTCGACCCCGATACCTACGAGTGGGTCACGGGCCACCTCGGCGTACCCGTGATCGACAACTGGTGGCAGACCGAGACCGGCTGGCCGATCGCCTCGAACCTCCGTGGGATCGAGCCGATGCCCATCAAGCCCGGCTCCCCGACGGTGCCGGTTCCCGGCTACGACCTGCACATCCTGGACCTCCATCACGCCGATGTGGCTACCGGGGAGCAAGGAGACATCGCCATCAAGCTGCCACTGCCGCCGGGCACCTTGCCGACCTTGTGGGGCGACGATGACAGGTACATCGGCTCCTATCTGACCGACCATCCGGGGTACTACACCAGCGGCGACGGCGGCTTCGTAGATGAGGATGGCTACGTATACGTCATGGGTCGCACCGATGACGTCATCAACGTTGCCGGGCACCGGTTAACGACGGGGTCGATGGAGGCCGTGGTGGCAAGATCCTGCGGCGCACGATGCGCGGTATCGCCGCCGGGCGCGACGAGCCCGTGCCGAGCACCATTGAGGATCCCGCGGTCTTGGACTCCCTGCGCGAAATTTTGACGGGCACCACACCGCAGGGGTGAGCCTGGAGCGAGGGCGTGGTCAGCAGTACAGATCAGTGCCCGGTAAGGCTGCCCATCAGTCGGCCTCGCAGTGAAGTTTTCCCGGTTGCGCTTTCGACGCGGTCCGCACTGGAGACGACCTTCATTCCCACGGACGTCGCGATCCACCGTGCAGGTTCGAGTTCCCACGGACGCGATCGGTGATCAACCCACGGCGCGTGCACGAGCGGATCATCGGTAGCGCCGGTGATCAAGGCGGCGAGTGTGCGGCCGCCGAGGTTGGCTGTGGTGACTCCGTCACCCACGTAGCCGCCGCACCATCCCATGCCGGAGGTTCGGTCCAGGCCAACCGAGGCCCACCAATCGCGCGCGATACCCAGGGCACCACCCCAGGCATGGGTGAAGCGATAGTTCGACAGCACGGGGAACATCTCTCGCAACGTTCGTTGAAGATCGTGGTGAATGGCGCTGTTGGTCTCGCTGGCGGGGTCTAGCCGGGAACCGAAGCGGTAGGGAGCCCCTCGGCCGCCGAAGGCGATGCGGTCATCGGCGGTGCGCTGTCCGTAGATGACCAGGTGACGCCCGTCGGCGAAGGTGGGTCTGCCGTCCAAACCGATGTCATCCCAGGCCTGAGAGGGTAGGGGTTCGGTAGCGACCATCAGGGAGTAGACCGGCAGGAGTGTTCGGTGCTGCCCGGGGATGTTGGGGGTGTAACCCTCGGTGCATCGCAGGACGTAGCGGGCACGTACGCAGCCCTTGGATGTTCGAACGATGCCCGGCTCGATCGATGTCGCTGGGGAATTCTCGAACAGTCGCACGCCGCTCGAGACGACCTGCCGGGCGAGGTTTCTCACGAGGCGAGCAGGTTGTATTGCGGCGCAGTGCGGTGTGTACGTGCCCGCGAGGACTCCGGTCGCCTTGATGCGAGCCTGGGCTTGATCGGCTGTGAGGAGTTCGTAGTTCGGCTCGAGCCCGGCGGCTTGCTCGTGTTGGTACGCGGTTTTCATGCGAAGCGCCTGACTCTCGGTGCGGGCTGCGATAACCGATCCGCCCTTGGCCCAACCGATGTCCCAGCCGTGGCTGTCGGCTACCCGGCCGATCTCATCAACCGAGGCGTTCATCGTCGTGCGGAAAGCCCGGGCCGCATCGACTCCCGCATGCCGTGCCACGGCTAGGTCGTCCTGGGGAAAGTGAGCCGACGCCCATCCACCGTTTCGTCCGCTTGCTCCGAAGCCGGCGATCTCCTTTTCGATAACGACGATGTCGAGGTCCGGTTCTCGTTGCTTGAGGTAGTAGGCCGTCCACAATCCGGTGAACCCGGCGCCGACGATCGCCACGTCGGCGCTCGTGTCCTGATCGAGCGGCCGGCCTATGGGTTCGGTGAGCTCGGTGGGAAGTTGATCCCACCACAGCACTCGGGCGAGGCTTGGGTGCAGGGCCGGCGTCGCATTCACCACTAGTGATTGGCCGATCGGGAGCGGTGGTGGGTCAGATACGACGGTGCTGCGACGCCCGTTGGAACGTGATCGTCGGCGATCGGATTGGAGCGGGCCAGGTGCACGGGCACGTGGCCAGCCCAGATCGACCGCCACGGTTCGGTGTCGAGATCGTCAGGATCGTCCTCGGGCGCTCCGGTGGAGACCTTCATCGACCACTCCTCCAGCGGGAGGGCCACGGTGATCGTTGCGGCACGTTCCTTCGTCGTGGGCGGGCGAATGTCGTCCCATCGGCCCGGGAGGAGTTGGTCACTGAGCGTGCGCAACGCATCGAGTTCGTCGTCGCCGTGCAGTCCTCGGGCGCATCCCAGAATCAACGCCGACCGGTAGTTCATGCTGGATTCGAACGCGCTGCGGGCGTAGACGAGTCCATCGAGAACGGTTACCGTCGCGCACGCAGCGGCCCCGTCAGCGAGTCGTCGCATCAGCCGGGAGCCGCTCGATCCATGGAGAATCACGTCGTCACCTCGTCGCGCACACCCCATGGGAAGCACGAACGGCTGATCTGTATCGACGATCCCCACATGGGCGACGAGGGCTTCGTCGAGAAGCTGATCGAGGGCGGAGCGTTCGTACGACGCCTTGTCCGAAAGGCGGCGTACGCGGGTGCGATCGGTCAAAGAATCGACCATGCGTCCGTGAGTACCTTTCGCAGGATTTGCTCGATCTCGTCGAAATGGGATTGATCGCAGATCAGGGGCGGGGAGAGTTGGATCACGGGGTCGCCTCGGTCATCCGCCCGGCAGTAGAGGCCGTTGTCGAAAAGGGCCTTCGAGAGGAAGCCACGCAGCAATCGCTCGGATTCGTCTTCGTCAAAGGTTTCGCGGGTGTCCTTGTCTTTGACGAGTTCGATTCCGTAGAAGTATCCGGCACCTCGGACGTCTCCCACGATGGGAAGGTCGCTGAGCTTCTCGAGGGTCCGGCGGAAAGCGCCCTCGTTCTCCTGGACGTGGTTGTTGATGCCTTCCGACTCGAACAGATCCAGGTTCGCCATCGCCACAGCGGCACCGACCGGGTGACCTCCCCAGGTGTACCCGTGGAGGAAAGCGTTGGTTCCTGTCTTGAAGGGTTCGAAGAGTCGATCGCTGGCGATCATCGCTCCCATGGGGGAGTAACCGGAGGTCATCCCCTTCGCGCAGGTGATGATGTCCGGAGTGACACCGAAGCGCTTGATGGCGAACATATCTCCAATGCGACCGAATGCGGTGATCGTCTCGTCAGCAACCATCAAGACGTCGTATTCGTCGCAGATTTCGCGCACCCTGTCCAAGTAGCCCGGAGGTGGAGGGAAGCAGCCGCCGGAATTTTGCACCGGCTCGATGAAGACCGCGGCGACGCTATCGGGACCTTCGAACTCGATCGCTTCCGCGATTCGATTGGCCGCCCAAAGTCCGAAGGCCTTCTCGTCATACTTGAATTCCTCCGGCGCCCGATAGAAGTTGGTGTTGGGCACTTTCACGCCGCCGGGAACCAGTGGCTCGAAGGGAACCTTGGCCGGTGGAATGCCCGTGATGCTCAGGGCACCCTGGGGTGTGCCATGGTAAGCGATCGATCGACTAATGACTTTGTGCTTTGTCGGCTTGCCGGTCATCTTGAAATACTGTTTGGCGAGTTTCCACGCCGTTTCGACAGCCTCACCTCCTCCGGAGGTAAAGAAGACACGGTTGAGGTCTCCGGGTGCGTAGTGGGCGAGACGTTCGGCGAGAGCGATCGCGCCGGGGTGGGCGTAGGACCAAATGGGGAAGAAGGCGAGTTCTTCGGCTTGCTTGGCGGCCGCGGCGGCCAGCTCGGCTCGCCCGTGCCCCAATTGAACGACGAACAGGCCGGCCAGGCCGTCGAAATACCTGCGTCCCTGATCGTCCCAGATGTACGGGCCCTCACCCTTGACGATGACGGGTACGTGACCGCCTTGGTAGTACGTGGAGTGTCGGGTGAAGTGCATCCACAGGTGGTCGCGGGCGGCATCGGCGAGAGAGGTCTCGGAGGTTTCGCGTACGTCGTTCGGCAATGTGCTCATCGTGTTCCCCAGGAGTAGATCTGTTTGCGGAGTTTGAGATAGACGAAGGTTTCGGTGCGGGTCACGCCGGGCACCGACCGGATGGAGTCGTTCAGGATGCGAAGGAGGTGATCGTCGTCTTCGGCAACTACCTCCGCCAGGATGTCGAAGCCGCCGGCGCAGACGACGAGGTATTGGACATCGGGCAACTTCTCGATGGCCTCGGCGGCAGCATCCAGGTTCCCGGTCACGCTGATGCCGATCATGGCGGCGCGGGCAAAGCCCACCTGCAGTGGGTCGGTGACCGCGACGATCTGCATCACCCCCGCGTCCAGGAGGCGTTGCACCCGTTGTCGCACGGCCGCTTCCGATAGACCGACCGTCTTGCCGATGGCGCTGTAGGAGCGCCGGCCGTCCGCCTGGAGTTCCTCGATGATCGACTTGGAGACGTCGTCGAGGACCGGGGTTTTGGTTGACACCCCGCCATGGTTGCCGATGTGAACCCCAGAAGCAAGTGAATTAGTGGCAGATTCACCAATCAGATACGGAATTCGTTGTGTTTGGCCCAAAACACTGTGGAAATGCCCCCTACGTCCTAACGTTAGTTCGCTGAGGACCATCAGCAGTCGAAGCCGAGGAGGCGAGCAGTGGAGGTTCGAAACTTCATCGACGGCGACAGTGTCGATGCCCAGAGCGGGTCACGCAGTGACCTGGTGGACCCGACCACGGGTGAGGTATTCGCCCAAGCCCCGGTCTCACAGGCTGCCGATATCGATGCCGCGTACGCCGCGGCTGAGCGCGGCTTCGAGGTGTGGGGAAACACAACTCCGGCGGAGCGCCAGATGGCACTGCTGAAGATCGCCGACGCGATCGAGTCTCATGCCGACGAGTTGATTGCTCTGGAGAGCCAGAACACCGGGAAGCCGCTGGCCCTGGTCGCCTCGGAGGAGATCCCACCGATGGTGGATCAGATTCGATTCTTCGCTGGTGCGGCTCGAGTTCTCGATGGACGCGCTGCGGGTGAATACATGGCGGGACATACGTCCTTCATTCGACGCGAACCAGTCGGGATTGTCGGTCAGGTGACGCCCTGGAACTACCCGATGATGATGGCGGTGTGGAAATTCGCTCCCGCCATTGCGGCAGGAAATTCGGTGGTCCTCAAGCCGAGCGACACCACGCCGGTGACGACGGTTCGGATGGCAGAAATCATCGCCGAGGCCGATGTCCTTCCTGCGGGTGTATTCAACGTGGTGTGCGGCGATCGGGACACCGGACGCAATCTCGTCGAACACCCGACGCCACAGATGGTGGCGATCACCGGCTCCGTGCGCGCCGGCATGCAGGTGGCCGAGTCAGCGGCCCGTGACGTCAAGCGCGTTCATTTGGAGCTGGGTGGCAAGGCCCCGGTGATGGTGTTCGACGATGCCGATCTTGAGGCCGCCGCGGAAGCCTTGGCGATCGCCGGATACTTCAACGCCGGCCAAGACTGCACGGCGGCGACCCGAATGATCGTGGCTCCGAAGATCTACGACGACTTCGTCGCCGCCATGAGCGAGCAAGCAGCGAATACCGCCACGACGTTCGCGGATGGACCCGGCGGAGAAGCGCTCGTGCCACCGGTCAACAACGCCAACCAATTCGACCGCGTGTTGGGGTTCTTGGAGCGGACACCGAAGCATGCGGAGATCGTCGCGGGAGGTGACCGCGACGGCGACCGAGGGTTCTTCGTTCAACCAACCGTCGTCGCGAATCTGCAACAGGATGACGAAATGATCCAGCAGGAAGTCTTCGGACCTGTGATCACCATCCAGCGCTTCACCGATGAGGACGAGGCCCTTCGTTGGGCCAACGGGGTGTCGTACGGATTGGCGTCCAGTGTGTGGACCAAAGACTTCGGCCGCGCCATGCGCATGTCGAAGGCTTTGAACTTTGGAACGGTATGGATCAACACGCACATTCCATTGGTCGCCGAGATGCCGCACGGAGGCTTTAAGCACTCCGGATACGGCAAAGACCTGTCCATGTATGGGTTCGAGGACTACACACGCATCAAGCACGTCATGGCAGACATTTCGCTGTAGCACCCGAGACACGCATCGGTGCGCCACTGAGACTTATCGCAGTATGCCCTTGGCCGCTTCGATAGCGGCGGTAACGAAGGACCGGGCCGCGGGCAGAGATTGATCACCCTGACGAATCACCAAAGAGATGACTCGGGGCTCGATGGTGGGGGAGAGTGAGACGGTCGTGATGCCGGCGTCGTGCATGTCTATCGCGAGTCGAGGCATGACCGCCGGGCCCACCCCGCTTCGCACCATCGCCTGGACGGCTCCGTTGTCGACGGTTCGAAAGAGGTAACGAGGCGTAATCCCGTTACTGCGAAGAAAAGCGTCGACGTCGTCCTGATACGTCAGCGCCGGTTGGCCAATGAGATCAACTCCGTCCAGAGCCGTGATGGGGATCGTGCCGTTGTGCGCGTGCACGTGCTCGTGGAGTTCGCTGTCGGGGCCGAGGAGGAGCAGGTACGGGTCGGTGCCCAGTTCTGTCACGTCCAGACGGGGGTCGTTCGAGGTTCCCTCGATGAAGGTCGCGTCGAGCTCGTCCTCGAGGAGGAGGTCGATCAAGCCCTCGGAACTCGGGCCTTCGAACAAAGAGAAGGTCACGTGCGGAGATTTCATTCGCAGGGCGTGAACAGCGACGGGCAGTAGGTGGACCGCGACGCTTTGGAAAGTTCCGATCTTGATCCGGCCGGCGGCACCGGAGGCCACATCGCGAATATCGAGTTCGGCGTTTGTCAGGTGCTCGAGAATGTGTTGCGCCTGGGGCAGCAGCACCCTGCCAAGGGGAGTGAGCGAAATGGGCTTCGGGCCACCGGGTCGCTCGAAGAGCCGGGCTCCGATGTGCTTTTCCAGTGCGGCCACCTGCTGGCTGACGGTGGCCTGCCCATACCGGAGTTCGTCCGCGGCGGCACTGAAGGACTCTTCGCGGGCAACAGCGACGAACGCCGCGAGCTGCCGAAACGAAGCTTCTGCCATCCCCATGTATTCGATTATACGATCAACACGACCATATTCCATAATTTTTCATGTTCACAAGATTCCTTTAACTTTCCCTCCAGGAGGGAAAAGAAATGATTGCGTGGTACTGGTCGTGGATTCTCATGTCGGTCAACCTGACCGCCATGGTCCTAGCGGGGCGACGGCTGTGGTGGGCCTGGCTGGTCGCCGTCGTCGCCGAATGTCTGTGGTTGGTCTACGGATATGCAACCCAGCAGTGGGGCTTCTCGGTGTTCGCCCTGGTCTTCGGTGCCGTCTACCTACGCAATGCCTACACGTGGCGTGATGGGCCGCGCCCGAGAGAGCAAAGCCGCGGTGACATCAGTTCGGACGACATCAGCCCGGACCACGCGAGCAACGAGCTCGCGCTCGACGTCGCACCCATCGGCGCACTCGCGGACTTCGATGCTCTGGCTATGGCGATAGAGGATCGGTCCTGGAGCGACGCCGACCCGCGTGCACACGACATCGTGGCTACCGCCCGCGCTCGCGGACTGAATCCCGTGGCGATCGATGTGTACGAGGACTACGCGAGTCCGCGCCCCGTTCGCGAGCGAGCCCTTGCGGCGATCGCGAGTGCTGTACGCCGGCAGGAGGGTCATCCGGCAGCCTCGTTCGGTTTGGCTAGTTGACTCACGCGGTCGACACCGCAGGCGATTCAAGACACAAAGAAGGCCCGAGCCGAAGCCCGGGCCTTCCTTGTGCCGTCAGTGATACACCTCCGGCGGATTATTTCTAGGCGCCACCCTCGTTGAGGGTCACCTCGATCGGGCTGAAGCCCTCACCGGTGGTGTCCAGTCCCATGTTGGTGAGCTCCGCGTTGGCGGTCTCTGCGAACTGGTTGGTGTAGGCCTCCGCCGGCGGGGCGGAAGTGATGACCGTTGCACCCTCAAGGTTCGGGGAGTTGAGGGAGATGTCGACGGTCTGATCCCATTCAGCCGCATCCATGATGCCGATGCCGTTCGGTGACGGCCAGACCAGCTTGTTGACTTCGTTCATCATCCACAGCTGGTGGCTGGCTCCGAGCTGCGAACCATTGGCGGTCACAATCTCGGCGCACTCCTGCGGATTGTCGCGGCAGTAGATCCAGCCTTCGAAGGACGCGGTAACGAAGCGCTGCGCCAGATCGGCGTAGTCGGCGTCACCAAGCCGGGCCTCGTCCGCCCAAATGGCATCCTGAAGCATGCCGACTCCGTAGTCCGCGTAGTTGATGACGTTGAAGTCATCGGCGGTGTACAGCTCACCGGTGTCCGGGTTCACTGCTTCGAGGAGCTGTGCGTACTCGTTGTACGTCATCGCCTCGGCCGCATCAATCTCGCGGTTCAGCAGGGCGACCATGTCGAACTGCTGCTGGACGAGCTCCACGTCGGAAGCCGGGTCGAGGCCTTCCTTGCCGAGAGCTGCGAAGATCTCGTACTCGTTGCCGAAGCCCCAGTTACCGATCTTCTTGCCCTGGAAGTCCGCGGGGGACTCGATGCCGGAATCCGCCCATGCCACCTGCAAGGTGCCGGAGCGCTGGAACACCTGGGCGATGTCGACGATGCCGGCTCCCTGCTCACGCGATGCGAGCGCCTTGGGCACCCATGCGAGAGCGAAGTCAGCGCCGCCCTGTGCGAGAACGGTCTGCGGAACGATGTCCACGCCGCCCTCAAGGATCGTGACGTCGATGCAGTTGTCCTCGTAGAAGCCGAGGTCCTTGGCTGCGTAGTACCCAGCGAACTGAGCCTGGACGAACCACTGCAACTGAAGACTGGCGGGAGTCAGTTCCGCACAACCTTCGTCGGCAGCAGGCTCCTCGACCTCAGCTTCTTCGGTTTCCTCTGGTTCGGTGTCCTCTTCGACTGCCGGTTCTTCCACTGCGGTTTCCTCCGCGGCGGTCTCCTCAGAGCTCGAGTCCGAGCTGCTGCAGGCCGACAGCGCGAGCACACCGACTGCGGCGAGACTCACAACTTGAGTCCACCGACTGCGTGCGATGTTGCGCATACTTCCTCCTTCTTCGTGTCAGGCCGAACTTGCTCTGCCTGTCCAGGGTGTTGTCCATCGCTCGATGGCCACGACGATCAAGTAGAACGCCAAGCCGACGATGATGGCTGCAACTACATATGCCCACGCTCGTCCGTAGGCGGTGTTGGCTGCCGAACTCGCTATTCGAGAGCCAAGTCCTTGTTGAGGGCCGCCGAAATACTCGGCGACCAGTGCCGCGATGACGGCGAGGGGGGCCGCGACCTTCATTCCGGTGAAGAAGAAGGGAACGGCGTTGGGGATGCGCAGGACGCGCAGCACGGTTCGTGGCTGGGCGTTCATCGAGCGCATCAACTCCAGTTGCACCGGTTGCACCTGAATCAGTCCGCGGGTGACGTTCACGAACATCGGGAAGAACACGATGACCGCGGTCACGAGAACCCGTGGGGTTCGACTCGTGATGCTGAACATGTTGTTCAGTATCGGTGTCAGAGCAATGATGGGCACTGCCGCCAGGCCGGCGGCAAGGGGAGTGACCAAATTGTTAACCACGAAGAAGCGCTGGGCGAGCAGCGCCATGACCAGGCCGACGATTGTTCCGAACACAAGTCCAAGAAACGCGGTCGTGCCGGTGTAGAGGGCGGTCTCCCACATCAGCGCGATATCGCCGAAGAAGTTCTCGGCAATCAGGGACGGGGCCGGCAGCAGGTAGGGCTGAATATCCCGGACCACCACGAGGAGCTGCCAGGCGCTCAGGAAGAGCACCGCGATGAGCACCGGTGGCCAGATGAACTTCAGCCGATCGGCCGTTTGGGAAGACATCAGACTTCGCCCACCTTGGCGCGCGCATCCGAACCTCCCACGCGTCCGCGCAGAGCCTCGCGGACCGCGGTAACGGCGTCGAAGAAGGCGTCGGCTTCGCGGGTGTCCTCGTCGCGGTCGCCTCCCAGGGGCACGTCCACGATGTCGGTGATGCGCCCGGGACGGGGCGACATGACCACGACACGATCGGACAGGTAGACAGCCTCGGGGATCGAGTGGGTGACGAACACGATCGACTTGCCCGTTTCCTTGCGGATGCGCAGGAGTTCGTTCTGCATGCGTTCGCGTGTCATCTCATCGAGGGCGCCGAAGGGCTCGTCCATGAGCAGGATCGTCGGGTCGACTGCCAGCGAACGAGCGATGGCCACGCGCTGTTGCATACCGCCGGATAATTCCCACGGCCGGTGTTCCGCGAAGTCCGCGAGTTGCACCATGTCGAGAAGTTCCAGGGCGCGGGCTTTGCGCTTGGCCTTGTCCCAGCCCTGCAACTCCAGGGGTAGTTCCACGTTGCGTCGCACCGTCCGCCAGTCGAAGAGTGCCGCCTGCTGGAACGCCATTCCGTACAACTGCTGCTCCCGAGCCTCGTGAGGAGTGTGACCGGCGACGCGCATATCGCCTTTGGTCGCGTCGGTGAGGTCGGCAATGACGCGCAGCAGGGTGGACTTGCCGCAGCCGGAGGGCCCGATGAGCGAAATGAATTCTCCGGACTCAACGGTCAGGTGCACGTCCTGCAGCGCTGTTACCTCGTTGGGCTGACCCTCGTTGAAGATCTTCCAGATGCCGTCGGCGTGGACTGCGTGCTCGGTGGTCGCCGTGCTCATGCGCTCTTCTCCTTGGGCAGGTTGCGGGTCAGGTAAACATCAAGGGCGGTCACCAGGGCGGCCACCACCAAGCCAAGGGCGATGGCGCCGAAGACGGCGACGTAGACCTTGGCCGGTTGCGAGGTGATCTGGCGCGCGTACTCAATCAGTAAGCGACCGATGCCCCCGCGAACACCGGTAGAGATCTCGGCGACCACCGTGCCGACGACGGAGGCTGCGGCGGAGACCTTCAGTGCCGGAACGATGTAGGGAATCGACGATGGGAAGCGGAGCTTGCGCACGGTTTGATTCGGCGTAGCCGCGTAGGAGCGCATGAGTTCCAGCGATGTCGGTGTTGGTGCCTGGAGTCCTCGCAACGCTCCCACCGACAGCGGGAAAAACGCCAGGTACGCGGCGATGAACATCACCGAGTAGGTGGTTGTCCACTTGATCGGTCCGATCTCGATCTGGTTGCCGATTCCGACGATGAGCGGTGCAAGTGCGATCAGGGGGACCGTTTGAGAAGCGATGACGAAGGGGAGTAGGCCTCGCTCCGCGAACAGGAACCGCTGCATGATGACCGCGAGAAGCAACCCGACCGCCACACCGATGAGGAAACCGCCGAAGGCGAGAAGCAGCGACCGGAACGTCGCGGCGATAACCGCGTCGAGGACGGTGTTCTCGGAGCCGCGGACTTCCGGCTCACCCATCGCCGCGAACATGGTCCACACGTGCGGCATGGTCATGTCCGAGGTGTTCAGCGGCAGCGGAATGACGTTCCCCAGCGCCTTGACGAGCTCCCACATCACGATGACGAGGCCGACGCCGGCGAGCGCCCACAGCAACGAGATGCCGCCGTTGCGGGCTCGTCGGGCGAAGGTTCGCGATCGTGCGGCACCCACCGAAGCCCCGTCCGCAGAGGTCTGCGGATCGGCGATCGCAGTGTTGGTCACCGGCGCTTCCCTTCGATGTCGCTGCGGATGGGTTGGTTGTGTGTCGTCAGAGTCAGGACTTCGCGAGCACCGTCTCTTGGATGGCCGGGATGACCTTTTCTCCGTACTGGGCCAGCGTGTGGTCCTTGTTGTCGTGCTGCAGGTACACCGCGAACTGATCGACCCCGAGCGCGCGGAGTTCCTCGAGGCGCCGCACGTGGTCGTCCGGGGTGCCGATGATGCAGAACCGATCGATGATCTCGTCCGGAACGAAGTCCGTGTGTGTGTTGCCGGCCTGCCCGTGCTGGTTGTAGTCGTATCCCTGGCGGTTCTTGATGTAGTCCGTCAACGCTTGGGGGACTGCACCGCTGTCGCCGTAGCGGTCGACGATGTCGGCAACGTGGTTGCCGACCATGCCGCCGAACCAGCGAAGTTGATCGCGTGCGTGTGCGTTTTGCTCATCGGACCCGTCGGTGATGTAGGCGGGTGCGGCGACGCAGTTGTAGACCGCGTCGGCAGCGCGGCCAGCCTCGGCGGCGGCTGCGCGGACCGATCCGATGGTCCACTCGGCGATCGACGGATCGGCCAACTGAAGGATGAAGCCGTCTCCGACCTCTCCGGTGAGCGCCAGGACTTTGGGTCCGTAGGCGGCTACCCACACGTCACAGCGGGAGTCTCCCGCCCAGGGAAGGCGCAGGGTGGAGTCCTTGTAGTCAATGGCTTCGCCGTTGACCAGGCCCTTGATGTCGATGACGGCTTGGCGCAACTCGGCGACGGTGACCGGCTTGCCGTTGGTGACGCGAACCGCGGAGTCTCCGCGGCCAATGCCGATCACGGTCCTGTTGCCGTACATCTCGTTCAAGGTCGCGAATACCGACGCGGTGACCGTGATGTCCCGGGTGGCGGGGTTGGTCACCATGGGACCGATCTTGATCTTGCGGGTTTCATCAAGGATCTTGCTGTAAAGCACGTACGGCTCTTCCCACAGGATGTGGGAGTCGAACGTCCACACGTAGTCGAATCCGTAGGTCTCAGCCCGACGCGCCAGGTCGACGACGCGTGCGGCCGGGGGAGTGCACTGCAAGACGACTCCGATGTCCATAACTTCTCCTGATCTCGGTGGTGAATGCCTACTTGGTGGAAGGTTTTTAGCGGGTCCGGGGGAATCCGAGGTCGACGGATGACGTTGCCGGATCGGGCCACCGTGAGGTGACCGTCTTGGTCCGGGTGTAGAAGTCGATGCCGGCCGGGCCGTACATGTTCGCGTCACCGAACAGCGAGGCTTTCCATCCGCCGAAGCTGTAGTACGCGACGGGCACAGGGATCGGGACGTTGATTCCCACCATGCCCACCTGGATGTCGAACTGGAACTGGCGGGCGGCTCCACCGTCTCGAGTGAAGATCGCCGTGCCGTTGCCGTATTGGTGATCGTTGATCAGCGTCACGGCTTCCTCGTAGGTGTCGACCCGGGTGATCGACAGAACCGGGCCGAAGATCTCCTCGTCGTAGGCCTTCATGCCGGGCTTGACGTTGTCGATCAAGGACGGTGCCAGGAAGAAGCCGTCCTCGGGCAGATCGTTCTCTCGGCCGTCGACAACGACGGTCGCTCCCTCACCCGGCGCTCCGGCCACGTAGGAGGCGACCTTGTCGCGGTGCTCGCGGGTGATCAGCGGACCCATCTCGGCATCAGGGTCTGTTCCCGGTCCGACCTTCAACTTCGGAAGGCGAGCCGAAATGGCATCAACGAGCTTGTCGCCCGCATCACCAACAGCGACCACCACGGAAATGGCCATGCAGCGTTCGCCGGCAGAACCGTAGCCCGCGCTGACGGCCGCATCGGCCGCCATGTCGATGTCGGCGTCGGGGAGAACGATCATGTGGTTCTTGGCGCCGCCGAGCGCTTGGACGCGCTTGCCGTTCGCCGTTCCGGTCGAGTAGATGTACTTCGCGATCGGGGTCGAGCCGACGAACGACACCGCGGCGATGTCGGGGTGGTCGAGGATTCGATCAACGGCGACCTTGTCTCCCTGCACGATGTTGAACACGCCCTCGGGCAGACCCGCTTGCCGGAGCAGATCGGCGATGAACAACGTGACCGAGGGATCCTTCTCGCTCGGCTTCAACACGAAGGTGTTTCCGGTGGCGATGGCATTGGCGAACATCCACATCGGCACCATCGCGGGGAAGTTGAACGGGGTTATGCCGGCCACCACGCCGAGCGGCTGACGAATAGAGAAGACATCGACTCCGCTGGAGGCCTGCTCGGAGAAGTTCCCCTTCATCAACTGCGGGATGCCGCAGGCGAATTCGATGTTCTCGATTCCCCGGGCCAGCTCGCCGGCGGCGTCGCTGGGCACCTTGCCGTGCTCAATCGACACCAGTTCGGCGATCTTGTCCCGATTGGCAACGACGAGCTGATGGAAGTTGAACATGACTTCCGCGCGTCGCGACAAGGAAGCCGAACGCCACGTGGTGAAGGCCTCTTTGGCGGCGGCGACGGCGGCGTCGACTTCCGACACGCTCGCCAAGCCGACCTGCGCCTGCTGCTCACCGGTCGCGGGGTTGTAGACCGGTCCGAAGTTGCCGGAGGTGGATCCCACCTCGGCGTTGTTGATCCAGTGGTTGATGGTGCGCAACGTGTGTCTCCTCATTCGTGATCGTGCGTGGTACGTGCGTGTTTAGACGAGGTACTGGTTCATACCGCGCTTGAGGTACTGACCGTGCCCTTTGCTGCCGAGGTACTCGTCGTTGTCGATGACCACCTTGCCTCGGGAGAGAACAGTGTCGACGTGACCGTCGATATCGAAGCCCTCCCAGGCAGCGTGATCCATGTTCATGTGGTGCTTCTTGTCGATGCCGATCTCGGTACGGCCGGCCGGGTCGTAGATGACGATGTCGGCATCCGACCCGGGCGCAATGATTCCCTTGCGCGGGTACAGGCCGAACATGCGTGCCGGTGTGGTGGCGGTGATCTCCACCCAGCGCTCCAACGTGATCTCTCCGTCGACGACGCCTTGGAAGATCAAGTCCATCCGGTGCTCGACGGAGCCGATGCCGTTGGGGATCTTGGAGAAGTCTCCAACGCCGAGTTCCTTCTGCTCCTTCATGCAGAACGGGCAGTGGTCCGTCGAGACGATCGACAGATCGTTCGTGCGCAGGTAGCGCCACAGTTCCTTCTGGTGCTCCTCGGCCTTGGATCGCAGCGGCGTGGAGCACACCCACTTGGCGCCTTCGAATCCTGGCTGAGAGAGATGATCCTCCAGCGACAGGTACAGGTACTGCGGGCAGGTTTCTCCGAAAACGTTCCACGCGTCGTCGCGGGCTTCTTGCAGAACCTTGACGGCTTGCTTTGCCGACATGTGCACGATGTAC
The DNA here is from genome assembly GCA_010029945.1 of Actinomycetota bacterium. Taxonomy (GTDB): domain Bacteria; phylum Actinomycetota; class Actinomycetes; order S36-B12; family S36-B12; genus S36-B12. Next base: position 20,367 of record RGQW01000002.1, read on the forward strand.
AGGGGCGTATTCGTCATCTTGGCCAGCATGATCGCGCGGTTGGTGGCCTCCTGCCCTCGTCGACGAGTTCGTCCATCGCCTTCAACGAGTCGTCGTCGACCCCGCCGATGATCTGGTGGAAGCCGTAATCGATGGCGCACTCGCCGTCGGCCTTGGCGTGCCAGGCAGCCAGAGAGTCCTGCACCCGCTCCCCGTACTTTTGTACGGCGAAGTCGATGATGGTGGTGGTGCCACCCCAGGCCGCAGCTCGGGTGCCGGTCTCGAAGGTGTCCGATGCGAACGTCCCACCGAAGGGCAGCTCCATGTGGGTGTGAACATCCACGCCACCGGGGATGACGTACTTCCCCTGCGCGTCGAAGACCTGCTCAGCACTCGCGGCGAGATCGGCGCCGAGGGAGGTGTCTCCGGGTGCCACGACCGCGGCAATCGTCTCGCCGTCGATGAGGACATCGGCTTGGTAGCTACCGGTCGCCGAGACGACGGTGCCGTTCTTGATCAGGATCGTCATGGTTCTTCCTCCTCGCTGATGCTTCTCCTGCTGGTGCTCGAGCTGTCGTGCTGCTGCCGTGCTGCTGCCGTGCTGCTGTCGATCAGCCGCCGTTAGGGAAAACTATGGCCGAACCAGGTCGTCGTATGCATCCGGTCGGCGATCTCGGTAGAACGCCCAGCGGTTGCGCACCGTGGTGATCAAGTCGAGATCAAGGTCCCGCACGATCAATTCCGCCTTGTAGGGGTCACCTTTCTCCCCGACGTAGCTCCCCTCGGGATCCACGAAGTAGGACTGGCCGTAGAAGTCGTCGTCGCCGAGAGGCTCGATGCCCACCCGGTTGATGGCCCCGACGTAATACTCGTTGGCCACTGCCGCAGCCGGCTGCTCGATGCTCCACAGGTACTGAGACAACCCGCGCGAGGTGGCCGAGGGGTTGAACACGATCTGGGCGCCGTTGAGGCCGAGCGCGCGCCATCCCTCCGGGAAGTGGCGGTCGTAGCAGATGTAGACGCCGACCTTGCCGACCGCGGTGTCGAAGACCGGGTAGCCGCCGTTGCCGGGACGGAAGTAGAACTTTTCCCAGAACCCATTCACGTGCGGGATGTGCTGCTTGCGGTACTTGCCCAGGTATGAGCCGTCGGCGTCGAGCACTGCGGCGGTGTTGTAGAGGAAGCCGGGTCCGGCGTCTTCGTAGACCGGCAGCACCATCACCATGTTCAGTTCCTTGGCCAAGGCCTGGAAGCGCTCGACGACGGGACCGGGGACTGCTTCGGCGTACTCGTAGAACTGCGTGTCCTGCACCTGGCAGAAGTAGGGGCCGTAGAACAACTCTTGGAAGCAGATGACCTGTGTGCCCTGCTTGGCTGCCTCGCGGGCGTACTCCTCATGCTTGACGATCATCGACTCTTTGTCGCCGGTCCAATCGGTTTGGACTAGCGCAGCGCGAACGACGCTCATGGCTTTCCTGCCTTCCTCGCAGTCTGGTCTGCCGGCCTCAGCGACTACTCGTCTGAGCCCGAGAACCTGTTTTGTGATTCCGTACCCTAGACGCAAAAGATTGTGTTACAACACCTGTTTGACAAACTTGTTACACGTTCATGTCGCGCTCGCAAACGAGCCCGGCAGCGGGCATGTGAAGGGCCGCCTGGCGGCCACGACAGGGTGATGGACAGGGAGGTGGGGTCGTGACGGTGACCGTCCCTGCCACCGGAATCTCGGTTCCGGCCGAGTCGGTCGCGGCCTTCGTCGAGGATCGATCCCCCCGGGGTATCGCGGCGGCCGTTCACCGAATGATCCGGGCGGGGCAGGTTCAGCCCGGAGATCGGCTGCCGACCGTCCGTGACCTGGCCCAGCACCTCGGCGTCAGTCCGGCGACAGTCAGCGAAGCGTGGCAGGCGCTCGGTGCCGTCGGTGCCATTCACGCCCGCGGCCGGGCCGGGACTTTCGTCCGGGACGTGGCCGAGCCCACCCGGCCGACCCGATACCTCGGGATCGGGGGAGCACCGAGCACCGAGGAATCCGCCGCACTGGATCTGTCCACGGGAACCCCGGACCCCGCGTTGCTGCCGGCCCTGCACGAAGCGGTCGAGCGATTCACCTCCGGCGCGACAGCCTGGACGTCGAGTTATCTCGACGAGCCGGTACTCCCTGCACTGCGTGAGCACCTCGAGCAGTCGTGGCCCTTCCGAGCCCAGCGGATGACCGTCGTGGACGGCGCCCTCGACGGGCTGTCGCGAATCGTCGATCAGCTGGTCGGCCTCGGCGACCGGGTGATCATGGAGTCACCGGGATTCCCGCCCCTGATCGACCTACTGGATCGCGCCGGCGCCGACGTGATCCCGGTCGCGATCGACGAACAAGGCGTGATCCCTGCGTACCTAGCTCGGGCTCTGCGCTCGGCACCGGTGGCGGTGTTCCTGCAGCCGCGAGCACACAACCCCACCGGTACGTCGATGACCCGGTTGCGTTCGAGTCAGCTCGCGGAAGTGCTCGCGGGCAGCCGCGCGTGGGTGATCGAGGACGATCACTGCGGCGACATATCGCTGGCAGAGGATGTGAGCATCGGTCAGTTCCTGCCGGACCGTTGCGTGCACATACGTAGTTACTCCAAATCGCACGGACCGGATCTGCGTATCGCCGCGGTCGGTGGAGCGGCCGAGGTCATCGACCCGATGATGGCCCGGCGCATGCTCGGCCCGGGTTGGACGAGCCGACTTTTGCAGGCCGTGTTGCTTGACCTGCTCACGCACGCCGATCCGCAGGAGACCGTCCGGCAGGCCCGCATCGCTTACACCCGTCGAGGCACGTTGTTGCGGGAGAAGCTCAAGGATCGTGGAATCGCGGCGAGCCCGGGTGACGGCATCAACGTGTGGATCCCGGTCGAGGACGAGAGGTCGGCCCTGATCACGTTGGCTGCCGCCGGCATTCGGGTGGCGCCGGGATCACCTTTCGTCGTGACCGCAGACAGCACGACCGGAGATGCAATTCGGGTGACGACGGGTCGTCTGCCGGACGACGAAGATCGGATCGAGGACGTCGCTAACATCATCGCCCGAGCGGCGGGCTCTGCCGGCGGCGCACTGCGCTAGCGCCGAACGGTAGTCCCGAACGAGCGGGTTTCCACCCTCGAACGGAGCGCCCGATGAATCGCTGGCTGTTACGACACACCTGTCGATACAACGGTCGTTACAACGGTCCTCACTTCATGCCCCAGCGGCCACGGTGACGCTATAACGTGGTGCGCGGCAGATCTGCCACGCCCGGAACGAGTCGAAGGAGTGACAACGATGGACGCGGTATTCGTCGATGGAAAATCCCGCCCCGGTACCTCGGGTGCTCGCGGTCAGGTCGTCAACCCGGCCAACGACGAGGTCGTTGCGGAGTACGAGTACGCGGGCGCGGAGGATGTCGATGCCGCGGTGCGAGCCGCGCGATCTGCCTACGCCGACTGGTCCACTGCGGCCCCCGTGGAACGCAGCGAAGCGCTGCGCGCGTTGGCGGATCGGATGCAGTCGCGCTCGGAAGAGTACGTCGCGGCGGAAACGGCGCAGGCCGGAAAGCCGTTGCGTTTGTCCCGAGAATTCGATGTGCCGGGCTCCATCGACAACGCTGCGTTCTTCTCCGGTGTGGCCAGGAACCTCGAGGGCAAGGCGTCGGCCGAGTGGGATGGCGAGCACACATCCATCATCCGTCGCGAGCCGCTGGGTGTCGTGGGCTCCATTGCTCCATGGAACTACCCATTGCAGATGGCCATGTGGAAGGTCCTTCCCGCGATCGCCGCGGGCAACACCATCGTGCTCAAGCCCGCGGAGATAACCCCGACGACCACCGTGATGTTGGCCGAGGACTGTATGGCCGCGGGGATTCCGGCCGGCGTCGTGAACGTGGTGGCCGGTGCCGGCCCGGTGGCCGGCGAAGCACTTATGTCGCACCCGGACGTGAACATGGTGTCCTTCACAGGGTCGACCGCTGTCGGTCAACGCGTGATGGAACTTGCGACCGCCACCTTGAAGCGAGTCCACCTCGAACTCGGTGGGAAAGCTCCGTTCCTGGTCTTCGATGACGCCGATCTCGACGCGGCTGTGCAGGGTGCTGCGGCCGGTGCGCTGATCAACACCGGACAGGACTGCACCGCGGCGACCCGCGCGTACGTCCAGCGGCCGCTGTACGACTCCTTCGTCGAGGCGGTCAGCGAACTGTTCTCGCAGGTTGTCATCGGAGACCCACTCGATGACTCCACCGACATCGGTCCGCTGATTTCTCGCCGGCAGCAAGACAGGGTGGCCGGCTTCGTGGATCGAGCCCGCGCTGACGGGGCCACCGTCCGCGCCGGTGGCCACATCCCGACCGGAGACCTGGCCAAGGGCGCCTTCTATCCGGCCACAGTGATTACCGACGCTGCCCAGACCAGCGAGATCGTCCAAGCGGAAGTCTTCGGACCAGTGTTGGTCGTCCTACCGTTCGACTCCGACGATGAAGGCATCGCGCTGGCGAATGACACTCCCTACGGCTTGGCGGCATCGGCGTGGTCGACCGATGTGTTTCGAACACTTCGGGCCCAGCGTGAAATGCAGGCGGGGTGCGTGTGGATCAACGACCACATCCCGATCGTCAGCGAGATGCCCCATGGGGGCTACAAGCAGTCGGGATTCGGGAAGGACATGTCCACGTACTCCCTGGAGGAATACACCCAGATCAAGCACGTGAGTATGGACATAACGGGCACCGCACGCAAGGAATGGCACCGCACAATCTTCTCCGAAAAGTGACCCGATTCATCCACCCATCGCGCCACTTCGGGCTTATATTCACTCCCTGAGGCGAAGGAAAGGACCACCATGATTTCTCAACGTCCGGAAATGGTTGCAGCTCTCGCAGGTTCCATGCGCTCGTCGGTTTCGCGCCGTCGACTGCTGCAGGCCGCGGGCATATCGGGCACGGCAGCAGCGCTCGCCGCGTGCGGTGCCGGCGGTGGATCAGCGAGTGATCCCACACAGGAGCCCACGACCGAAGAGACCTCCGCCGCGGAGACGCCTAAGGAGACAGCCGCCGAGACGCCGACGGAGACCGGACCGGAAGACCTGTCCGACGTCGAGAAGGTCATCGCGTGGTCGAACTGGCCGCTGTATATCGACTACGACGATGAAGAGGTCGGTCGCCCCACCCTCGATGCGTTCTCGCAGCAAACGGGCATCGAGGTCACCTACAACGAAGACATCAACGACAACAACGAGTTCTTCGCGAAGGTTCGCACCCAGTTGGAGCAGGGACAGGACATCGAGCGCGATCTCGTCGTCTTGACGGACTGGATGGCGGGCCTGTGGATCCGGAGTGGATTCGCACAGAAGCTCGATAAGGCCAACATCCCCAACATAAAGAACCTCGTCGACGAGTACTACGACGTTTCCTTCGACCCGGGTCGTGAGTACTCGCTGCCGTGGCAATCGGGTTTCGGTGGACTCGCCTACAACGTCGACCTTCTCGAATCGTCTCTGGGCGTCAGCGAAATCACCACGATGGATCAGCTGTTCGACCCGGAATTGAAGGGCCGCATCACGTTGCTGTCCGAAATGCAGGACACGATGGGTTGCATGATGGCGTGGCAGGGAGCAGATCCCAGCAACTTCACCGACGCGGAGTTCGAGAACGCGATCGACAAACTCACGGAGATTGTGAGCACGGGTCAAGTCCGTCAGGTCACCGGTAACGACTACATCAACGCGCTCGAAACCGGCGACATCATCGCGTGTATCGGATGGTCCGGTGACGTCTTCGCGATGGACGGCAACTACGGCTTCTCGCTGCCGGAGTCCGGAGGCATGCTCTGGAGTGACAACATGCTCATTCCTTCGACGGCCACGCACAAGAAGAATGCTGAGGCCGTCATGAACTACTACTACGAGCCCGAGATCGCGGCGGAAGTTGCCGCCTGGGTCTGGTACATCTCGCCGGTCAAGGGCGCGCGGGAGGCGATGGAGGCGATCGATCCCGAGTTGGTCGAGGTTCCCTGGATCTTCCCGACGGAGAAGGAACTGACGAACTCGTACGTCTTCATGTCGCTCACGCCCGAGCAGAACGAGAAGTACCAGCGGATGTTCCAGCAGGCAATCGGCCTGTAACGACAGCGTGTGCGGGGGCCATGAGCCCCCGCATCGTCGTCTCGTTCTCCCGAAGGGTGGTCGATGGTCGAGTCACGCAAGGTTGAGGATCTTCACCTTCGCAACCTCACGAAACGGTTCGGTGACTTTGTCGCAGTCGACGATCTCACCCTGACAATTCCCGCCGGTAGTTTCTTCGCCCTCCTTGGTCCCTCCGGCTGCGGCAAGACCACGACCTTGCGGATGGTGGCGGGCCTCGAGGACCCTTCCGAGGGCTCCATTTCGATCGGCGAACAAGACGTCACCGGCTTGCGAGCCTTCAAACGTCCGGTCAACACCGTCTTCCAGTCCTACGCGCTGTTTCCGCACTTGGACATCTTCGAGAACGTCGCCTTCGGTCTCCGGCGGCGGGGAGTCAAGGACATAAAGCCGGCCGTGGAGGCGATGCTCGAACTCGTCGAGCTGACGCCGATGGCTCGCCGCAAGCCCAAGCAACTATCCGGAGGGCAGCAACAGCGGGTAGCGGTGGCTCGAGCGCTCATCAACGAGCCGGAGGTCCTCTTGCTCGACGAGCCGCTCGGTGCGTTGGACTTGAAACTGCGTCGTCAGATGCAGATCGAGCTCAAGCGCATCCAGATGGAAGTGGGGACGACGTTCGTGCACGTCACCCACGACCAGGAGGAGGCCATGACCATGGCCGACACGGTCGCGGTGATGAACGAGGGGCGCATCGAGCAGATGGGGGCACCCGCGGACATCTACGAGTTGCCGGAGACGGTTTTTGTGGCGCGCTTCCTGGGTCAATCGAATCTTTTCGCCGGCAGGCGGGAATCCAGCGGGTCGGATTCGGTGACGGTAGCGGCGCACGGTCAGCAGTTCACTATCCCGAATTCCCGCAACAATGCCCCGGGCGGTGATGTCATCGTGGGGGTTCGTCCGGAGAAGATGACGATCGTCGACGCGGGTGACCCCATTCCCGACGCGCATGACCGCATCGCCGGCCGCGTTGTAGACGTCTCCTATACCGGAGTCAGCACCCAGTACCTGGTGAAGACGAGTTGGGGTGAGGAAATCTCCGTCTTCGAGCAAAACGACGTTGTCGGCGACCAGTCGGCCGTCGGTGACTCGGTGGAAGTTCATTGGGCGCGTGACCACGCATTCGGGCTCGATGGAACGGGCACGAGTGCGGACGACGTCGAGTCCGCGATGCCGGTGGTCTGATGCCCGCGTTGATCCCCACTTCGACGTCGGAGGCGCCCCCTCAGGTCGCGGCCCGCAAGCCGCGGACGGGGTATCTGCTCCTCGCGCCGGGTATGGGCTGGTTGGCAGTCTTCTTCGCCATCCCGTTCGTGACGCTGTTCATCACGAGTCTGCAGGTTCCCACCGGCGCTTCCGGCGTATATGCACCCGGGTTCGACATCGCCAACTACGGCGAAGCACTCTCGCAGTACGGACACCTGTATATCCGCTCGTTCATCTACGCCGGTCTGGCGACGCTGTTCGCCTTGATCATCGCCTACCCGCTGGCCTACTTCATCGCCTTCCGCGGAGGTCAGTGGAAAGGCCTCTTGCTCGTCTTGGTGATCGCCCCGACGTTCGCCAGCTTCTTATTGCGCACCTACGCGTGGCGCACGATCTTGGCGGATGAAGGGCCGGTCACCGGCTTCTTCAACGCCCTCGGCGTCTTGCCCGAGGGGAGAATTCTCAGCACGAGCATCGCGGTCGTCGCCGGCCTGACCTACAACTTCCTGCCCTTCATGATCCTCCCGCTGTTCGCCTCCTTGGACAAACTCGATCCGCGATTGATCGAAGCATCCAACGACTTGTATGCGTCACCGGTCACGACATTCCGCAAGGTGGTGTGGCCACTGTCGCTGCCAGGAGTGGTCGCCGGCACGTTGTTGACCTTCATCCCCGCATCGGGTGACTACATCAACGCGCAACTACTCGGGTCGATCACCACCAGAATGATCGGTTCGGCGATCCAGGTGAACTTCATTCAGTTCCGCGACTATCCGATCGCGAGCGCGCTCTCGGTGATGCTGATGTTCATCATCTTGATCGTCGTGTCGATTTATATCCGCCGATCTGGGACGGAGGATCTTGTCTGATGCGCTTCGTCCGTCGTCACATTCTCACCGTCGCCGCGTTCATCGTGCTGGTGTATTTGTTCATTCCGGTTGCCGTAGTGGGCGTGTTGAGCTTCAACGACCCGCCGAGCAAGTACAACACCAAGTGGTACGGCTTCTCCCTCGACGCGTGGACCAACATGTGTGGCATCCCGGGCGTCTGCGAGTCCTTTGTGGAGAGCATCAAGATCGGTCTCATCTCCACGTTCGTGGCCACGGTCTTAGGAACGATGGTCGCGTTCGCGCTCGTGCGTTATCGCTTCCGAGGACGGAAGACGACGAACCTGCTGATCTTCTTGCCGATGGCGACACCGGAAGTCGTGATGGGATCGAGCCTGCTCGCTTTGTTCTTGAACATGACGTTCCCGCTCGGCACCACGACGGTGATCATCGCTCACATCATGTTCACGATCTCGTTCGTCGTCGTGGCCGTGAAGGCGCGCCTGCAGGGACTTGATCCGAGCCTGGAAGAGGCATCGCGAGACCTCTACGCCGACTCCCGAGCGACCTTTCAACATGTGACATTCCCGTTGGTTGCCCCGGGTATCGCCGGCGCGGCCCTGTTGGGTTTCGCGCTGAGCTTCGATGACTTCATCATCAGCTTCTTCAACGCGGGAACATTGGTGACGTTCCCGATTTACGTGTGGGGCGCCGCCCAGCGCGGAATCCCGGTCCAGGTGAACGCCCTCGCCACCCTGGTGTTCCTGGTGGCGTTGGCGATTGTCCTGATCGCGCAGTTTGTTGCCTGGCGTCGCCGCAAGGCCCTCCAGGCCGACATGGCGAGCAGGGACGCCGACCTCAAGGCGCTCAGCATGGACGCCCTCTCCCGCTCCTAACCGCGAACGCGGGGGAATGTGTAGGTGAACCTGCGGACCTGTGTGCGTGAACGTGCGGCCATCGCCCGTTAACGGTGCCGTGTGGGCGTACAATGACGTTACCTCGCAGTGCTGAAGGGATTGGTGGGACGTCGCAACGATCGGTTGCGACCCTCGGACACGTCTCACCCTGGAGATCCCATGAAATTCGCAACCAAAGCCACACCGCAAGCCCTTGCATCCATTGCGGACGCCACGCGGTCGGTGTTCTGGCTCGACCGACCCGAGCGTCCTGAACCCGAGCCTGGCCTCGAGGTGGACATCAGTACCGACCTCGTCGTGATTGGCGGTGGGTTCACCGGACTGTGGGCCGCGCTCCTCGCCCACGACGTCGACCCCGATCGAGACATCGTGTTGATCGAGCGCACCCGCATCGGCGACGGCGGCACCGGTCGCAATGGCGGCTTCGTAGCTGCGAGCCTGACCCACGGCTTCGGAAACGGCCTGTCCCGCTGGCCGGGAGAAATGCCCGCGCTGCTATCGATGGGGCAGCAAAACCTCGAAGACATCGAGACGTTCATTGGGTTGAACGGCATCGACTGCGATTTTCGTCGCGCAGGAGAGATCGATGTCGCCGTTGCCGACCACCAAGTCGCAGAATTGCGCGAGGCCGCGGAAGAGATGAACGCCTACGGTCTCGGCGTCGAGTTCCTCGAGGGCGACCAGATGCGCAAGAGGATCGATTCGCCGAGTTACCTGGCCGGGCTGTTCGACAGAAGTTCGGTCGCACTCGTCGATCCCGCCAGGCTCGCCTGGGGGCTGCTGGAGACGGCGAAGAAGCGTGGCATCCGAGTCTTCGAAAACACCGAGATGACCGGGTTCGAGGATCAGGGTGATCGAGTTGTCCTGAGCACCGGAGACCACTCGATCACCGCCAAGCGAGCCGTCGTCGCCACGAACGCATTTCCCAGCGTCATCTCGGCTATCCGCCACCGGGTCGTTCCTGTCTACGACTACGTACTGATGACGCAGCCGCTCACCGACGAACAGTGGGCGTCGGTGGGGTGGGCGGCGCGTGAGGGTGTCGGCGACTCAGGCAACCAGTTCCACTACTACCGCCCCACCGATGATGGGCGCATTTTGTGGGGTGGGTACGACGCCATCTACCACCCCGGGAACGGTTTCGGTCCACAGTTCGACAACGACGAAGACTCCTACGCCCGTCTCGCCACACACTTCCTGCAGACGTTTCCCCAGCTCGAAGGGATCCGCTTCACGCACGCGTGGGGCGGCGCCATCGACACCTGCTCGCGGTTTACCGCGTTCTGGGGGACCGAAGCAGACGGCAAGATCGCCTACGTGGCCGGCTTCACCGGCCTCGGGGTAGGTGCGAGCCGGTTCGGGGCCCAGGTGGCGCTCGATCTCGTGGATGGCTACGACACCGCGCGCACGAAGTTGCAGATGGTCCGCTCCCAGCCGATGCCGTTCCCACCGGAGCCGCTTCGTACGCTGGGAATCAAGTGGACGACGACGTCGCTGCAGCGCGCGGACGCCAAGGGCGGCAAGCGGAACCTGTGGTTGAGAACGTTGGATCGCTTCGGGCTCGGATTCGATTCCTAGGATCCTAGGAACCCGCGAGAGCGTCTCGCTGGGCAGCGCTTCGGGCTACAGTCCCTCCATGACGCGTTACGGGCACCAGTACGGCCCGGATTACACGTTTCTTGGAGTCCCGGCAGCGGACCTCGATGACCCGTCGACGTACAAAGACGCCGACGTGGTCATCGTTGGTGCCCCGTTCGATGGTGGCGCGTCCTATCGCTCGGGAGCTCGGTTCGGACCGCAGGCGATTCGCGCGGCCTGCTACCTCGGTCACGACGGCTCGCGCCCCTCACTCGCGATGCGCGTGGACGGGCTCCAAGACCTCACGGTGGTCGATGTCGGCGACGTCGAGATGTATTCCGGCGACGCGCAGCGCTCCTGCGCCGATCTCGAGAAAGTCATCGAGCAGATCTCGGCAACCGGAGCCGCACCACTGGTTCTCGGGGGAGATCACACCATCACCTGGCCGGACGTCACCGGCGTTGCCCGAGCCCGCGGCTGGGGCAAGGTGTCGGTCATCCACTTCGACGCGCACGCCGACACCGGCGATATCGAGTTCGGATCGCTGGTCGGCCACGGCCAGCCGATGCGCCGGCTGATCGAGTCCGGAGCCGCCCGCGGAGACAAGTTCTTCCAGATCGGATTGCGCGGCTACTGGCCGCCGCCGGACATCCTGGAATGGATGACCGAGCAGAAGATGCGCTCCTACGAAATGACAGAGATCGTCGCCCGCGGCTTCGACGTCGTGATGGACGAGGTCATCGATGCGTCCATGGACGAGTGTGACGGTGTGTTCCTCAGCGTCGATATCGACGTCGTCGACCCCGGTTCGGCCCCTGGAACCGGAACCCCCGAGCCCGGTGGCCTGACCGCCCGGCAATTGCTCGATGCGGTGCGTGACATCGCCTACCGCGTCCCCTTGCTCGGAATCGACGTGGTGGAAGTGTCCCCGCCGTACGATCACGCGGACATCACCGCCCTGCTCGGCAACCGTGTAGTCCTCAGCCGCTGCTCGACGGTCGATCGTGACCATGCGCGTCTTGGCGATCGGCGCCGGGGGAGTGGGAACCTCCGCGGCGTTGATCGCCTCACGACGCGACTTCTTCGACGCCTGGGTGATCGCCGACTACGACGCCGCCCGCGCGCGCACGCTCAGCGATCGTGTCGCCGACGAACGCTTCAGCGGAATCGAGCTCGACGCCGGTGACGCTCACGCGGTCACCGATGCGTGCCGCACCCACCAGATCACGCACGTGGCGAATCTCGTCGACCCACGCTTCGTCATGCCGATCTTCACCGGCGCGCTCGATGCCGGCTGCCACTACCTCGACACCGCGATGAGTTTGTCGAGGCCGCACCCCACCGATCCGCATCGCCGCACCGGGGTGAAACTCGGCGACGAGCAATTCGCGACCGAGGCCCAGTGGATCGACAAGGGCCTCCTCGCGCTCGTGGGGATGGGCGTGGAGCCGGGGTTGTCCGATGTGTTCGCCCGTTACGCCGCTGATCACCTGTTCGACGAGATTGACGAGATTGGCATCCGCGATGGCGCCAACCTTGCGGTGCACGGCTACGACTTCGCCCCGACGTTCTCCATCTGGACAACCATTGAAGAGTGCTTGAACCCTCCGGTGATCTGGGAGAAGGACGAAGGATGGTTCACCACCGAACCGTTCAGCGGCGCGGAGGTCTTCGACTTTCCCGAAGGGATCGGTCCTCAGGAATGCGTCAACGTGGAACACGAGGAAGTCTTGCTGATTCCCCGGTGGATCGACTGCAACAAGGTCACCTTCAAGTTCGGCCTGGGTCAAGAGTTCATCGACGTGCTGCAGACCCTGCACAAACTCGGTCTCGATCGCACCGAGCCGCTCACCATCAAAGGGCAGCAGGTCTCACCCCGGGACGTGGTCGCCGCCGCCCTTCCCGATCCCTTGACCCTCGGCGACAAGATGAGCGGCAAGACCTGCGCCGGAACACACGTCACCGGCACCAAAGATGGCCAGCCGCGCGAGGTCTACCTCTACCACGTCACCGATAACGAATGGTCGATGAAGGAGTACGGGACGCAGGCCGTGACGTGGCAAACGGCCATGAACCCGGTCGTCGCCCTCGAACTGCTCGCGAACAAGCAGTGGGAAGGTGCCGGGGTTCTCGGCCCCGAAGCATTCGACGCGGTGCCGTTCCTCGACCTGCTCCAAGGGGATTACGGGCAGCAGGTCGGAGGCCTGCCCTAGCCGATTAGACGCAGGCCTCGAACCCTGACTCCAGCACGCTCAGCGCCTCCTCGAGCAGGGGCATCGGCATGGTCAGCGGAGGCAGGAAACGGAAGACGTTCCCGTAGGTTCCCGCCGTCAAGGTCACCACTCCGTGGCTGTGGCAGTGCTTGTTCAAGGCAGCGGCGAGGGCTGCGTTGGCGTTGGTTGTTCCCGGTTCCACGAGCTCGATGGCGAGCATCGCACCGCGGCCTCGAATATCACCGATCTGCGGGAAGTTCTCCTGCATGGCCTTCAACCGGGGCATCATGACCGATTCGATGGTGCGGGCCAGTGCGCAGGCGTCGTTGTCTTCCATCCAGCGAATGGCGGCCAGGCCAGCGGCGCAGGCGACCGGGTTGCCGCCGTAGGTCCCGCCGAGTCCTCCGGCGTGCACGGCATCCATCAACTCCGCACGCCCCGTCACCGCAGCGAGCGGCATGCCACCGGCGATGCCCTTGGCGGTGGTGATCATGTCCGGCACCACGCCCTCGTGTTCCATCGCGAACCAGTCGCCGGTGCGGCAAAAGCCCGACTGGATCTCGTCGGCAATGAACACGATCCCGTGCTCTCGCGCGAACTCGGCAAGCCCCGCAATGAATCCCGGAGCAGGAACAACGAACCCGCCTTCGCCTTGGATCGGTTCGACCACGATCGCGGCAACGTTGTGGGGGCCGACTTCCTTATCGATCTTCGTGGTCGCCCACAGCGCCACTTCTTTGCCACCGTGCGGACCGTCCCGGAACGGGTAGCTCATCGGCACCCGGTAGATCTCCGGCGCGAACGGACCGAAGCCTTCTTTGTAGGGCATGTTCTTGGCGGTCAGCGCCATCGTCAGGTTGGTGCGGCCGTGATAGCCGTGCTCGAGCACAACGACGGCGGGGCGCTTGGTCGCGTACCGGGCGATCTTCACCGCGTTCTCCACGGCCTCGGCTCCGGAGTTGAACAGTGCGCTGCGCTTGGCGTGGTCACCGGGCGTCAGCCTGTTGAGCGCCTCACACACATCCACGTAGCCCTCATACGGCGTGACCATGAAGCAGGTGTGCGTCAGGTCGCGAGCCTGCGAAGCGACCGCGTCGGCAACCATCGGGTTGGCGTTACCGACGGTGGTCACCGCGATGCCCGAACCCATATCGATCAGGTGGTTGCCGTCCACGTCGACGAGCACACCGCCACCGGCACGCTCGATGAAGACCGGCAGCCCGACACCGACCCCGGAGGAGACTGCCTCGGTCTTCTTGGCCAGCAGGGCCTGGGAACGCGGACCGGGAATCTCGGTGACGAGCCGGCGCTCCTGGGCGATCTCGGTGTCCATCAAGGTCGGGTTCATGCTTCCTCCACGCAACGTTGAGCACAGAGTACGGCTGTTGGCGCGGCGAGTGTGGGCTACGGAGTAATGATGATCTTGTGTGCGGTGCGGTCGCTCCTCAGCGCCTCTAGTGCGTCCCCGTAGTCCTGCACCGGGTACCGATGCGTGATCAATCCGTCCGTGCGGATCGCCCCGCTGCGAAAAGCGGCAAGCGCGTCCGGAAAAGAGTCCACCTCGGTGAACGAGCCCATGATCGTCAACTCCCGCCGGAAGATCTCGAACGGCGAGATCGACACGAGGTCGGACTCGTCGGTGACCCCGTAATACACGATGCGGGCGCCGTTGCGCGCGACCTGCGGTAGGGACTGCACCACCGCGGCCTTCCCGGTGGCATCAATCACCACATCGAAGGCACCGAACTCCTCGACCAGCGTTGTCATCGACCCGGCCACGTCGTGCCGGTTCATTACGAAGGTGCCGATGGGCGACAACGACGCCGCCACCGACAACTTGAACTCGTTGGGATCGGCCAACACGACGCTCGACGCCCCGGCCATGCGCAGAAACTGCGTCAGCAGCACTCCGGTCGGCCCCGCGCCGAACACGACAACTGAGCACCCGGCAAGGGGATGGAGTCGATCCATCAAATGAGCGATACAGGCCGACGGTTCGGCGAAGACGGCCAGGTCGAGATCGATGCCGGTCGCATCGAACAACTGCGCGCCGGGCACGAGAACGTAGTCGGCGAATCCTCCCGGCGTCGAGGACCCGATTCCGGTGAACGATTCACACAGCCAGGGACGCTCCTCGGTGCAGTAGGCGCATGCTCGGCAACTCGAGTTCGGGTTGATCACGACTTGCTGGCCCTCCGACAGGGCTCCGCCGTCGCCGTCGGTGGCGTCGGCGCCCACCGCGGCGACCTCGCCGACGGTCTCGTGGCCGGGGGTGAGCGGGAAGTTCGCCAGGAACTGGCCCTGGTGCAAGTGCAGATCCGTTCCACACATCCCGGCGGCCGTCATCCGCACGAGCACGTCGCCAGATCCCGGCTCGGGTGTCGGCACGTCTCGCACGGTGAAGGACCCCGGTTGGTCATAGACCACAGCACGCATTGGCTCAGTATCGCGGCATGCGCCGCCGAACTACCGTTACCTGGTGATCTGGGGGAAATTTCTGCCGGCCGTCGCCCTCGCCGGCGCATTTGCCGGCGCACTGCTCGTGGCGTGCGGCGGTGACACCGACTTCGTTCCGATCGAGGCGCAACCCGAGCCGGGCCTGTCCATGCCCCCTGCGGTCGAGGGCCCGTTCCCGGTGACCCGCGTGGTCGACGGTGACACCGTGCGCGTCCTGATCAAGGGACAGGACACCGCCGTGCGACTGATCGGCATCGACACCCCCGAAACGGTGGCGCCGAACCGTCCGGTGGAGTGCGCGGGCCCGGAGGCAAGCGTGTATGCGGAGCAGCTGATGTCCGGCGAGGACGTCTACCTCGAACTCGACGCAAGCCAAGGCACCTACGACAACTACAACCGGATCCTTGCCTACGCGTGGCTCGAGGACGACCTGATGGTCAACCTGGCGATGATCGACGCCGGCCTCGCACAGGAATACACCTACGACATTCCCTACGCCTACCAGCAGCTATTCCAACAAGCCGAGCAAGACGCCAAAGACGACCTGCTGGGGCTGTGGGGTCAGATCTGTTGATCTAGCGCGATCCGACGGTGGCGCGTGCGTTCTCCATGCCCGAGGCCATGAACTCCCGCGCGTGGGTGCCGAGGTCCATGCTGTCCTCCCACAGGTTCCGCCACACCGCCAACGTGTTCGACAAGTGCTGGTCCACAACGGCCGAGGAGAACGACTCGAAGGTGATCGGCCCCTGGTAGTTCATGTCGGCCAGTGCGCCGAAGACTTCCTCGAAGTCGATGGTTCCTTGCCCTAAGTACCCGCGATTCGATTCCCCGATGTGCACGTAGCCCAAGCGATCGCCCGCCAGGAGCAGGGGGGTTCGAAAGCCCCGCTCCTCGATATTCATGTGATACACGTCCGCGTGCACCACCACGTTGTCCTCATCGACATCGTCCATGTAGTCCAGTGTCTGCTGCACGGTGTTCAGCAGGTTGCTTTCGTACCGGTTGACGAACTCCAGGGTGATCGTGATGCCGGAGCGCGCTGACTCCTGAGCGAGTTCCTTGATGACCGCGACGCTGTTCGCGCGGGCGGCGGCCGTCCCCGGGCCGGGGTACTTATCCATGGCGCTGAAGATCACCCCGCCGAGGTGGGTGGCGCCGACTCCACGGGCAACCTGCAAAGCAGACATCAACGTCTCGCGCCCGGCCGCCACCAACGCCGTGTCCTCGCTGTTGATATCGGTGGCGAACGTCAAACCCAAGGTCATGGTCGCGGCTAAGCCGTGGGCCTCGAGGCGTGCGCGGGTGTCGTCCACGTCGATAGCCGAGGGATCCAATGCGGGGATCTCGATGAGGTCGTACCCGGCGGCGGCCGTGCGCGAGATCGCGAATTCGGCCTGCTCGGGTTCCCATCCCCCCGTCCACACCAGCGCGTGCACTCCGAAAGCGTTCGTCACAGCAACCTCCCAAAGCCCCGTTCGAGCCTCTATCCAACCCTCACTCGTGTTGGATAGAAGCGTGACCCCGGAAACCAATGCGCCCGGCCCCTGGTGGCTCGATCCGGGCTTCATCGCGTTCGACACCGAGACCACGGGAGTGGACCCGGCATCGGATCGGATCGTG
>RGQW01000011.1 GCA_010029945.1 Actinomycetota bacterium
TCTTTGAGCGCCTGCAGCCGAGGGATCTGGTCGAACAGTTTCCAATCCAGATCATCGGCAAGGATCATCACCACGTTGCGGAACGCCGGAGAGGCCACTTGATCGATGGTCGGATTCGTGTCAGGCAAGGCATCAGATACGAGTCCGTCACCTCCAGCATCGCTTGTGGGTGCAGCGGCGGCGGACGCAACGATGGGGCCGGAGGAGTACTCGCTGATACCGAAGACGCCGACGGTGACAGCGGCGATGGTGGCGACGCTGGTGATGGTGACGGTGTTTCGACGCCGGCGCGAGGCCCGGTGATCGTTGGGTGTCACGGTGCGCGGTCCGTACGGACGAGAGTTTCGCGCATCCGGAGAACGAGGAAGATCGGCAGGATCGCCAATGCTGCGCCAGCAGCGAATGCCCAGTCGTAGTCGAAGGCATCCACAAGCAGCCCGGCAACCAGAGGTCCCACAATCGCCCCCACATCCGACATCATTTGGAACGTCGCGATAACGACGCCGCCCTTGCGTCCTCCCATGATGTCACCGACGAGGGCGGATGGAGCGGACCCCATGAAGGCGCCGCCGAACCCTTGAACCGCCATGGCGATCAGAAAGAGGGTGACGCCTGCGAGTCCGGCCGTGCCGAGAGTGTTGGCGGCAACGTCGGAGAGGGCGAGGAGGGCCATCCCGCCGGCACTCGCGATAGTGCCGAACAGGAGGGCGGGGCGGCGACCGCGGTTGTCCGCCATTCGTCCAGCAGGGAGAAGAAAGATCGCTTGGACTCCTGCCGCGATGAGGAATCCGATGCCCGACACGGACGCGCCGCGCTGCAAACCCTCGACGACGAAGAGGGGAACGATCGAAGCGCGAAGGCCGAAGATGACGAAGCCGGTGATGAGGTTGCTGCCAATGGCCGCTTGATAGGCGGGGTCCTTGAGCGCTGTCCAAAGTTCCTCGCGCTTATTGGTGTTGCTTCCGGCGTCTGCCTCTTCTCGCTCGTGCAGTCGGACCCGGGACAAGAAGATCAGCGAGACGGCGGTGGCGACGAGCAGCGTGATGGCGTAGACAAAGAACGGGGCGCGGATGGACCAGGCGACAACGAGTCCGCCGACGGCGGGTCCCGCAACACCGCCGAAGAGAAAGCCGCCGTGGAATGCGCTCGACGCACGACCTCGCTGCTCGGAGGACGTCACTCGAAGCAAGAGGGCCATCGCGGACACGGTGAACATCGATGAGCCGAGGCCCCCGGCGCCTCGCAGAACCAAGAGCTGTCCGTAGGACTGCGAGAAACCGGCGACCAGGCTGGACAAGGCGACGATCAGCAATCCGCTGCTGAGGACGATGCGCTCTCCCCAGCGATTGACCAGGATGCCGGCGAGCGGCGAGGTCACGAAGCGAACCAGGGCGAAAGCGGAGATCACCAGTCCGGCCTGGAACGCATTGACGCCGAAGGTGCTGGCGAAAATCGGAAGAGAGGGAATCAGGATTCCGAAACCGAGTGCGACGAAGAACGCGATGGTCGCCAAGACAGCGACCTCGCGGGGAAGATCGGCAAGAAGAGGGGTGCGCCGGATGGCGCGTCCAAGGCGGCGCATCCTTACGAAACAGCTCCACCTTCGGCGCTCGATCGAGAAGCGGCAGCGAACACCCGGTGACCTCCGACGGCCTCCGCGACCGTGGCGGTCGCGAACCGATCGCCGAGCGCTCCGGCACGCTCAGCGAGGAAACTCGCCCACATCTGCAAGAGCGCATCGGCAAACCCGAACTCAAAGATCGCACCGCTGACCATGGGCCACGCGGAGACGTTGCCCGGTTGAACCTGCTCCCACACCTGCTCGGAGCCGTCGCGACGGAAGCGCTCAAAGTAGGCCGGGGTGCGGGTGCTGAATCGCACGCCGGCGTCCATTCCCACGGCCTCAAAAGACCATGTGTTCATGTTTCCCGGAGCTATGCGTTTGGTTTCCCAGATCATGGGGAAAGCCCGCTGCGGGTGATCCGGGGAGGTGCCGCGCATGGTGATCAATGCGTTGTCCCACGTCTCGCATCGAGTCGTTTCCGTCGCCCCAGCGCTGATCGGCCGTTCGGTCACGATGTCGTCCAGGAGCGCGTAGACGGCACTGGGCTGGTAGCCCAGTCGCAGCGGGACATGTGCAACGTGCATACCGAGGTCTCCCATCACCCCGATGTCACCACAGGTCTCCACCCGACGCTTCCAGTTGATGGGTTTAGATCGATCAATATCGGACGAGTGCAGAAAGCGTGAGTGCACCTCGATGAGTTCACCGAGAGCCCCGCTGCGGGCGTACTCATAGGCTCGCAGGGCACCGGGGAAAAACGGCATCTCGCTGCTGACGCGCACGAACACTCCGGCCTCGTCGATCGCGGCCGCGATGCGTTCCGAGGCCCCGAGGTCGATGCCGAAAGGCTTCTCCGCGAGAAAGTCGCGGCCGGCCCGTGCGGCAGCGGTGTATATCTCCTCGTGGAGGTTGTGCGGGACCGCGATATACAGAACATCCAGAGATTCGTCGTCAACGAGATCACGCCACGAATCGGTCAGAGTCTCCAAAGTCGGGACCTGTCGGAACCACTCCCGAGCCGCGGAATCAAGGTCTGCGACGGCGACGACGGATGGGCGCACCGGGTGGTCGACGAGATGAAGCCAGCGTCCGCACACAGCGGCGAGCTCGCGGCCCATCAGCCCGCCGCCGATGATGCCGATACGCACATCGCTCATGCGATCAGCTTCTCCGCTTCGTCGACCGAGGCGTTCTCGTGGAGCATCGCCATCAGCGCTCGGGTGATGCCAGCAGGGTTGGGGTGTTGGACGATGTTGCGCCCGTAGACGATGCCGGCTGCTCCCTGCGCCAATACCGCGTCGGTGCGTTCGAGTAGTTCGCGATCGGGCACGCGGCCGCCACCGCGAACGAGAACCGGAATGTCGCCAGCGATCTGAACGACCTGGTGATAATCGCTCGGGTCGTCGGTCGGGTCGGCCTTGATGACATCGGCGCCGAGTTCGACGGCCTGACGGACGATGGGCAGAATCAAATCGAGGTCACCATTGACGGTATAGCCGGTGGATCCGTCGGGGTCGACAGGCTTCATGACCAGCGGCTCGATCATCAGCGGCATGCCGTACTTCTCACAATCGGCTTTTGCATCCAGGACGTTCTGCACGCAAGCCTCGCGCACTTCCGGGCGGCCGGGAAGGTCCAGCAGATTGACCACGATGATGGCGGCGTCCAACTGAACGCCTCGCTTGGCGGGCTCGGGGATCATCAGCGAGAACATGTGATCAGGCAGGGGCGCCCCGTAAACATTGGCCACGTCGGTGCGCATCACCAGTGCCGGGCGCTCTTTTCCGCGATGCGCCTGGAGTTTGGGCGCCTGCCCCTGGGTGAGTTGGATGGCGTCGGGAGCGGCAGCGACGAGTGCGTCGATGGCACCGCCGAGGTCTTCGATCCCGTTCAGGAAGTGACGCTCACCAAAAAAGCCGTGGTCGATGGCGACGTCGAGGCAGCGGCCGGAAGTGGCATTGAAGAGGCGGTTGAGGCGGTAGCGAACATCGGACACGTCGGTCATCTCTCCTTCTTGAGGTCGAGCGGCGGGGAACGCGGTGTGGTGGCCGGTCGACACGAGAGGTCGATCGCGGGCCTTTCCTCGCCGTTGCTCCCGAGATTCCCGTATGGACCCGAGATCCCTGCACGCAGCCTATCCTCGCGAGAGGGTGAGACCCCCGGGGCAGGCAGGAGGAATCGTGGCGCAGGACCTGGTGGTGGGAATCGACGCAGGAACCACGCGCGTGAAGGCGCTGGCTGTCGATCTGTCGGGCCGGGTCGTGGCGCAGGCGGCGGAACCGACTCCGTGGGTTCGTTCGGGTGCCGAGGCCCAGATGGATCCCGACGAATTAGTGGAGGTTGTCGGCAGCGTCCTGACTCAGCTCACCGAGGACAGCGCCTGGACCATGCAGACCCGGGTCATCGGTATCGGTGTCACCAGCATGGCCGAGGCCGGTGTCCTCGTCGGCCCCGACGGCTCGGCAGTGGCTCCGGCGATCGCCTTCCATGACCCTCGCGGCCGGGTGGATCTCGTCAAGGCGGCGATTGATCGCGAGACTTTCCATGGTCATGTGGGCATGAGACTGAACAACAAGCCCTCAGTAGCGAAGATTTTGTGGTTGCAGGACAACGTTGCGTCGTCAACAGGGGCGACGATGTATCTGAACATCGCCGAGTGGATCGTGCACCGCCTCGGTGGTGATCCGGTAGCCGAACTCTCGCTCGTCTCGCGGACCGGCCTATTCGATGTCGTCGATCGCGTCCCATGGCAGGCGACCCTCGATCTTGTCGGCGATCTGTTGCCCGATCGCATCACGGTCGCGGGCGAGGTCTGTGGCGTGGCCACTCGCGTGCCAAGCTCGATGCAGGGGGCGGTCCTCACGGCGACCGGGATGGATCATCAGTCGGCGGCGTTCGCATGCGGTGCGGCCACCACCGGCTCGCTGTTCGATTCAATGGGGACCGCGGAGGCCTTCTTGCGTTTCACGCCCGGTCCTTTGTCGCGCGAGGAACTCATTCGTCTGTCAGAGCGTGATGTCGCTGTCCTGTGGAGCGTTATTCCTGACCACGTGTGCGTACTCGGTGCCCTGGTGACCGGGCTTTCGCTGGAGCGCGTGCGGCGACTTCTGGGAATCGAGTCCTTTGGTGACCGCGCCGCGTTGGCTGAACAAGCAGTGGCTGCTGATCGCGGGCAGTTGCGTGTGAACGAGGTCGACCACACCGGGCTGTCATTGGTGGGCGTCGACGACGACGCGAGCCCGGCGGCTTTGTGGAGAGCCAGCGTGATGGACCTCGTCGCCGCGGGCAGTGACCTTCTGGCGTTCATCGAGGCCAGCAGCGGCCCGCGACGTCGAACGGTGCTTGCGGGTGGTTGGGTGCACGACGCGATGGTCGTGCACGCCAAACGTGAAGCCATCGGGGACTTCGAGGTCAGTGAGGTCGACGAAGCCGGCGCCCTGGGAGCATCGATGTTCGCCGCCATTGCCGCGGGAGCGATGGCGCGACCGGCAGCCGATGCGCGGCCTGTGTGGCCCGATGCGTCATGACCACGCAGAACCGAGACGTTCACCGCAGTGCTGTGTATCGGGCCGAGGATCAGTGGTCGGCAACACTCGATCGAGGCGGTGTCGTTGACTTCTTCGGTTCGGTGATCGATGTGCCAGAGCAGTTGCGTTTCGGTGAGCTCGAGGCGGTGCAGACGTATGTGGACGATGTCGTGGCGCACCTGGAGGTGCCACCGGTGCGGGTTCGACACCGCCGAGGAGGAACGCGCGCGCACTACAGCGAGGGTGAGATAGCGATTCCCACCACGCACGGGTGGGCGATGCGCGAAAGTGTGGTGCTGCACGAGGTGGCTCACCATGTGTGCGTTACCGACCGCAGCAGTGGTGCGCACGATCGATACTTCACGGCGACGATGCTGGAGTTGGCTGACATTCGTTTTGGTCCGGGTGCGGCACTCTTGCTTCGCACGGGTTATCAGGCCGCGGGTGTTCCGGTGGAGGAGACGGTGTGAGCAGCGCGATCGAGCGCATCAGCGCCCTGCTGATCAAGGCCGAGCGGACCGATAACCCGCATGAAGCGGATGCATACCTCATGAAGGCTCAAGCTCTCGCGACGATGGCGAGTATCGACATCGCCGCTGCGCGTGCTCGAAAACTTGCCGACGAGAAGCCGACGAGTCCGGTCACCCGAACGGTCTCCATCGGAGACAAGAGAAAGAGAGCCAACACTCACCTGATCTCCCTTTTCGTGGCTATCGCCCACAACAATTTCTCAATCGTCGACGTCGCCTCCGACTCAACCTACGTTGTGGCCTACGGCATGCCTCAAGATCTCGACGCAACGCAGACGCTTTTCGCGTCACTGTCGGTGCAGATGGCAACCAGCGCACAGCGCTATCTCGAAAAGGACGAGTGGAAGTCGGACACCTATCGAACGCGCTCCCGAAGAACCGGTCTGCCGGTGAAGAAGCCGTTCACCCGCCAAACCGCGAGGGCTGCCTTCTACCGCGCCTACGTTGCCCGGATCGACGAGCGTTTGCAGCAGGCCCGCGAGACCGCGGTGCGAAGTCGAGATGAGAGCCGTGGAAACGAACCGTCGGCAGCGCTGGTGCTGCGAGAAAGCGAGGCCGAGGTACGCGCTTTCCATCGTGACAACTCCGATGCCCGTGGTCGCTGGGGTGGCTATCGAGGTGCCGCGACGGGACGATCCGGGTCTGCCGCCGGGGCCGGGCGAACGGCTGCATCACACGCGCGCCTGCGCCCATCGGACGAATTGCCGGAGGGGCGTCGCGCGCTGCCGTAGGCAAGTGCCACGATGCGTCGATGGAATTGAGTGACGTCCACGGCGCAGCGGACCGTATCGACGGCATTGTGCGCTCGTTGCCGGTCCAAGGTGCTCGATGGTTGACCGAGCAGGTGGGTGGGCCCGTATATCTGGTCCCGGAGAACCTGCAGCGTGCCGGCTCGTTCAAAATCCGCGGTGCCTACAACCGCATCGCTCAGTTGTCGGATGACGAGCGTCGCCAGGGAGTAGTCGCTGCGAGCGCCGGTAACCACGCGCAAGGGGTGGCGCTCGCAGGTCAGTTGCTCGACGTGGCTGTGACCGTCTTCATGCCGGTCGACGCCTCTATCCCGAAGATCGAGGCGACGCGCGGGTATGGCGCGGATGTCCGGTTCCACGGCGCCACCGTGGATGAGGCTTTGGTCGAGGCTCGCGCTTTCGCCGAGGAGACGGGTGCCGTGCTGATCCACCCCTTCGACCACGAGCACGTCGTGGCGGGGCAAGGAACTCTCGGCTTGGAGATCCTGGACAAGATCCCGGACGTCAAGACCGTCGTCGTGTGCACCGGCGGTGGTGGGCTGCTCGCCGGCGTTGCGTTCGCGATCAAGCAGGTGAAGCCGGACGTGAAGGTCGTTGGGGTGCAGGCCGAAGGAGCGTCCACGTACCCGGCGAGCCTAGAAGCAGGAGAGCCGGTAAGTCGCGAACAGATGAACACGATGGCCGATGGCATCGCGATCGCCCGCCCTGGTGATGTTCCCTTCGAACTCGTGCAACAGTACGTCGACGAGTTCCGAACGGTGAGCGAGGACGAACTGTCGCGGGCGGTGCTGCTTCTTCTGGAGAGAGCAAAACTCGTCGTCGAGCCGAGTGGTGCGGCGGCGACGGCGGCTGTGATGCAAGCCCCCCGGGACTTCGAGCCGCCGGTCGCCATCACGATTTCCGGTGGCAACGTTGATTCGCTCGTTCTCCTGCGGATCATCCGCCACGGTATGGCCGCAGCCGGCCGCTACCTGTCCATCAGTGTGCACACCGCAGACTTTCCCGGCTCACTGGCCGACCTACTCGATGTCTTAAAGGGACATAAGGCGAACGTCGTCGACGTCTTTCATGATCGCACCGACCCGAGAGTCTCGATCGGCGATGTCCGCATCGACATTCAGATGGAAACGCGAAGTGCCGAGCAGCGAGACCAGATTCTGTCCGCCCTGCAGGATCGGGGCTATCACGTGGAGGTGCTCGACGGCTGAGCCCGATGAGGCGACAAGAGTCCCCGGGCGTAACGTTCGTGCCTGTGACCGAATATGCCGTTCAAGCCGAGGGCTTGGTCAAGGAATTCGGGGACGTCAAGGCGCTGAACGGAATCGACCTCGTTGTTCCGCGGGGGAAGGTCGTTGGACTCCTCGGGCCGAACGGATCCGGCAAAACGACCACTGTCCGCATCCTGGCGACGTTGCTGAAGGCGACGAGTGGCTCCGCCCAGGTCAACGGATTCGACGTGCAGCGACAGGCGGACGATGTGCGACGCTCCATCGGCTTGACTGGTCAGTACGCAGCCGTGGACGAATTCCTCACCGGCCGAGAGAACCTCACGATGTTCGGTGGATTGTTCCACTTGGAGAAGAATTACGTGGCGTCGCGGAGTGATGAGCTGCTGCACAAATTCGACCTTGCCGATGCCGCCGACCGTCCTGCAAAGACGTATTCCGGCGGCATGCGTCGACGATTGGATCTAGCGGCGAGCCTGATCGCCAAGCCGGGAATCCTGTTCTTGGACGAACCCACTACGGGCTTGGACCCGCGCTCGCGGATCGGCCTGTGGGACGTCATCTCTGAGTTGGTTTCCGAGGGCACGACCGTCTTGCTCACCACCCAGTACCTCGATGAAGCCGACCAACTAGCCGATGACATCGTCGTGATCGATCACGGTCAGGTGATCGCACACGGCACGTCGAGCGAATTGAAGGATCAAATCGGCGGCGACCGAATCGAGATCACCCTCAATGACGAGCAGTCCGCCGCCCGCGCTATCGACGCTCTGTCCGGCGTTGTGACGGGGGAGCCGACAACCGACGGTGCCCAATACTCAGCACCGGTTGCGGGAGGCTCGTCGGTCCTGATCGACGCAGTGCGTGCCCTCGACGCGCAGAACGTAGGCGTCGCCGATATCGCTCTGCGACGCCCGACCCTGGACGACGTCTTCTTGACCCTGACCGGACACGGTGCCGAAGATCAGCAGCCCGAGCGCCCCGAACCCTCGCGTCGGGGCCGTCGGGGAGGTCGTCGATGAGTACAACCGGTATGCAGAGTCGACGCCCGGTGCTCGGGTGGACGATTCACGACTCGTTGATTATTGCCCGGTCGACAATCACGGCGTCCTTCCGCATTCCCGAAGCGTTGTTCTTCCAGCTCATTCAGCCAGTCATCTTCGTTCTGCTGTTCGCCTTCGTCTTCGGTGGAGCCATTCCGATCCCGGGAGCCGAACCAGGGTCGGAGGGCGATCCATCGCTCTACCGCGAGTACCTGATGCCCGGCATCTTCGGATGCAGCGGGGGATCATTGATCGATATCGAGCACTCCCGATGTCTCAGCCTGCGGTGTTAATCGGAAACACCTTCGCAAACGCTTTGCGTCAGGTGCTCGTGCTGACTGTCTTGTCAATCACCGGATACATCGTCGGATGGCGGATCAACGACGGCATCGTGAACGCCATCCTCGCGTACCTGCTGTTGCTGCTCTTCGCGTACACGGTCACCTGGGTCGGTGCCTTCGTCGGCCTATCGGTCCCGAACACCGAGACGGCCAATACGGCCGGCCTTATCTGGATCTTCCCGTTGACATTTCTGTCGAACGCGTTCGTCCCGATCACCGCTCTTCCGCAGTGGTTGCAGTACTTTGCGGCGTTCAATCCCATTTCCGCGCTGGTGCAAGCAACCCGGGAACTATTCGGCAACCCGACAGGTGCGCCCACGGATTACTGGACGTTGAACAACGCGGCGCTCTACACCGTTATTTCCTGCGTTGTCATCATCGCGATCTTCGCGCCGCTGGCCGTGCGTAAGTATCGGACTGCGGCTCGTAAGTAGCGATCGCGCGCTAGTTGGTGTACGCCTCGACCTTCATAATCTCGACGCTCATCTGCTTGCCGTTGGCCAATTCGTAGGTTGCGACCTCGCCGACCTTCTTGCCGTCGACGGCGGACCCGAGAGGCGATGTCGGCGAATACACCTCAATGGACGCGTGTGCGGCCTCTTCCCGGGAGCCCAGGAAGAACGTTTCTTCATCATCGAACTCGATGAACTTGATGGTGACCACCCTGCCGGCGGCCACCTCGTCGTTGGCAGCGTCGGGAGCCCCGATCTGCGCCGATTCCAGGAGCTGCTTCAGTTGACGGATGCGGGCCTCGTTCTTGCCCTGCTCCTCTTTCGCAGCGTGGTAGCCGCCGTTTTCCTTGAGGTCGCCTTCTTCTCGCGCAGCCTCGATTCGTTTGGTGATCTCCACCCGAGTTGGCCCCTCACGCTCGGCCAATTCCTCCACCAAGCGGTCGTGGGCCTGTTGCGTCAACCACGTCACATCTGTCATAGCCGACAACTGTAGATCTCGAGCCGCGCCTGGCCAATTCGACGCCGTTTCTCCCCTAGGGGCTGGTCCACGGTTGTTCAGGAACGGCGATTCCTGGGGGAAATTGTGGCCCCGGCGAACGAAGTTCATCCGGTCGTGCGCAGGTGAGCACTTCTACCGTGTAGGCGGGAGCGACCGTGCGCAGCGAGTAGTTCACGAGGGTGTAGTCCTCACCTGGAGGAATATCGATCTCCACATAGCCGACATCGATTCTCTTGGAGTCCTGCGCGCGAAGTACACAGACCACAGCGTCGGCACCATCGCGGCGGACCTCAAAGGTCGCATCAGCGCGATCGTCCTGGACCACCGTCCAGCGCAGCAAGAGAAACTGAACATCACTGCGAAGCAGCATCGCACCGACGTATGCCATGGCTCCCAGGAATGCAGCGATCGCGACGATTGCAATGACCACCGTCGTTGAGCGGCGCTTGTCCATTCCGTAGCGCTCCCGCATCTCGGGTGAGAGTTGGTCCCGCGAGAAAGGTGAGCCCATAGGTGGGAGACTAGGGCCGTGCCCGAATCCCTTCGCCTGATGGCGGTTCACGCGCACCCCGATGATGAGTCCAGCAAGGGGGCCGCGACGACCGCTAAGTACGTCGATGAGGGGGTAGACGTCATGGTCGTCACCTGCACCGGCGGGGAGCGCGGCGACATCCTGAACCCCGCGATGCGCGAGGTGGTCGAGAGCGACGGCATCTACGCGGTTCGCCAACGAGAGATGGCCGAGGCGGCTCGCATCCTGAAGGTGAACCACGCGTGGTTGGGTTTCGAGGACTCCGGCTTCCCGGAGGGCGATCCGCCGCCTCCGCTGCCGCCGGAATCGTTCGCGGCACGACCACTCGAGGACGTCACTCCAGCGCTGGTGCGGGCACTGCGGGAGTTCCGTCCGCATGTTGTGACGACGTACGACGAGAAGGGCGGATATCCCCACCCCGACCACGTGCGCACCCACGAAATCACCATGGCCGCGGTCCGAGAAGCAGCCGACGGCAACTACGCCCCAGAACTTGGGGAGCCGCATCAAGTGTCCAAGATTTATTACAACCAGCAGTTCTCAAAGACGCGCGTTGCCACCTTGCACAAAGCGATGCTCGATGCTGGCTTGGAATCTCCGTACGCCGAGTGGCTAGAGAACTGGAAGGATCGAGACGACAACTTCCATCGCGTGACGACCCGGGTGCACGCCGCGGAGTACTTCCCCATTCGTGACGAGGCTCTGCGGGCTCACGCGACGCAGATCGATCCGGATGGCCCATGGTTCGCGGTCCCGCTGACCATGCAGCAAGAGATGTGGCCTACCGAAGATTTCGAACTAGCCTGGTCCATCATCGATGCGCAAGCCCCGGAAAGCGATCTCTTCGCCGGCTTGCGATGAACACGAGGGTGAGGGGAGAGGATTCATGAACAGCAATGTCAGCCAGGTCATTGACGGAGCTGGTCCCATCACGGGTTTATTCGTCCTCCTGCTCGGGGTTGCCGTCTTCTTTATCTGGCGCTCACTCAACAAGCAGATGAAGAAGGTCGATGCGACGCTTCCCGGTGGACCGGAAGACACCGAATCAATCGGTACTGAACAAACCGGCACCGAATCAATCGGCACTGAAGCGTTGAACGACGATCGTGTCCCTAACTCAGCGAAGACGCGTGGCGAGGATGACTCCACCGACGACGAGTGACTCGAGCCTTGAGCGCCTGTGGCGCACGGCTCTAACTCCACGATGGCTCGCCGCCTTGCTGGCGCTGATTGTGCTCGTGGCGGCGTTTATCGTTCTGGGACAGTGGCAGTGGGATCGCACTCAAGACATTCTTGCGGCCGAGCGTTCGGCCGCGGCGGCACCGATCGACCTTGCCGATCTCGTCGATGACCAGGGATCGTGGAATAACGCGGACATCGGTCGGACAGTCAATCTCCAGGGCACCTTCACCGATGATGAGTTACTCCTTGCCAATCGTGAACTCGATGGTCAGGCGGGCGTATGGGTCGTTACTCGCTTCGAACTAGACGGTGGGCAGACGGTGGCGGTGGTCCGCGGGTGGCTGCCCAACGACGCCTCTCCGTCGCCACTGTCGCGGCAGAGCGTGATCATCCAGGGTGTGTTGCACCCGGACGAAGAGTTCTACGAGGGCGCCAATGCGACCCGAGTGGTGACCGTCGACTCGGCCGCCCTGGCCGATGCGTGGGGCGAAGACGTGATCGACGGCTACGTGATGCTGGGCGGAGACCAGGGAGATGCTGTTCGGGGAGTCCCCATGCTGGTCCCACCGACCGTTCAGGTGGGAGATGTTGCTTTTCCGCTGCAGAACTTCTTCGCCCGCTGGCTGTATCTGGATGCGAAGAAGTAGGTTTCCGCAGGTGATCACCGTGATGGGCGAAGCCCTCATCGACATCATCGTCGATGGCGAGGGTGAGGTGGCCGCCGCGGCCATTGGTGGGGCCCCCTTGAATACCGCGCGGACTCTCGCTCGTCTCGATGTCCCGGTGTCATTTCTCGGCGGAATGTCCACCGACGCTTTCGGGCGCCGAATCGCCCGAATGCTCGAAGACGATGGTGTCGGCTACGCACTCGGCTCGGCGATGGATGCTCCGACCACGCTCGCTATTGCGGAGATCGATAGCGAGGGAGCGGCGACGTACCGATTCGTCTTCGACGGGACATCCGCCACGCTTGTGACACCCGAGCAGGCCATTGCGGCTGTCGGAGAAGACTGCCGCGTGCTGCACGTAGGCACCCTGGCCCTGGTGATGGAACCGCTGGCTGACGCAACCCGCGCGGTCGTGCAGGCTGCTGGGCCGGAGCGCATCGTCATGGTGGATCCGAATTGCCGCCCGGCCGTGATGGCTGGATCACGAGTATTCGAATCGACGTTGGAGGCCGTGATGACGCGAGCCGACGTCGTGAAAGTCAGTGGCGACGATCTCGCTTTCCTGTACCCGGGCGAGCGACCGTCGACAGCGGCCGAGCAGATCCATATGCGCAGCGGAGCAACGGTCCTGTTCACCGATGGCGCGAATTCGGTCGAGGTGATCTGTGCTGGGGGCAAAGACGTGCTTCCGGTTCCCTCGGTGGCGGTTGTCGACACCGTCGGCGCCGGTGATTCCTTCAGCGGTGGCTTCCTGGCTCATTGGGTGCGGCAGGCCTGGGGCCGCGAAGAGTTGAGCGATGTAGACAAGGTGATCGCTGCGGCCGAGTTCGGCATCACCGTTGCGGGCATCACGTGCCAGCGGGCCGGGGCGGATCCGCCTTTCACTTCGGAAGTGTCGTGATCGATTCCGTGGTCTAGGTTCGGAACATGGAGAAGCTGCCCGGCGCACTGATGCGCTTTCGAGTCATGGCGTACGTCACCGGTGTGGTGCTCGGTGTGCTCACCGTGTGGCTCGTGATCGGGTACGGATTCCTTGACTACGCCAACACCGAGGTCAAGCCAGATCTCTACCGATGGCTGTGGACCGCGCATGGATGGCTGTACGTGGTGTACCTCGTTGCGGGTGTGGATCTGTGTTTTCGCATTAAATTGTCGGTGATTCGAACACTGGCGGTGCTCCTCGCCGGAACCATTCCCTTTATGAGTTTCGTCGCCGACTATCAACTACACAAGTACGTACGGACCCGCGGCCTCGGCCCAAGCGAGCAGACCTCAGATTCGCCGTAGCTTCACGAGTACGCGGAAGCGCGCGACCTGCGACAAGCCTTCTACGGAAGCGACCAATCGATCGGTTCGGCTCCGAGGTCTTCGAGCATCTCGTTCGCGCGACTGAAGGGTCGCGATCCGAAGAATCCACGATCGGCGGACATCGGGCTGGGGTGGGGGCTTGCGATGACAGGTGCGTCATCGAAGAGTCCGGACGCGGTCTGTGCGTCCTTCCCCCACAAGATCGCCACCACCGGTTGATCCGGCCTTGCAGCTATCGCTGTGATCGCTGCTTCGGTGAATTCCTCCCAGCCGTGGCCCCGGTGGCTTCCTGGTTGTCCCTGTTGGACGGTGAGCACACGATTCAGCAGAAGCACACCCTG
Source organism: Actinomycetota bacterium (assembly GCA_010029945.1). GTDB lineage: Bacteria > Actinomycetota > Actinomycetes > S36-B12 > S36-B12 > S36-B12. The sequence goes on from RGQW01000011.1 coordinate 13,963, forward strand.
GGTAGTCCATGGCGTGAGATCGCCGCTGCTGGGTGCTGCAACGCCGAGATCGGCCGTGAGTTCGGTGTAGATGTTGGTGAGACTTCGGGGAATGGGTCGGACGTCCGGGGCGACGGAAAACGACAGGCCAACGGCGTGCCCCGGTGTCGGGTATGGGTCTTGGCCCACGATCACGACGCGGACGTCGTTCAACGGCTGGGTGAGTGCGCGAAGAATGTGATTGCCCGCCGGTGCCCATGGTCGATGAGCCGCGGATTCGGCGCGCAGGAACTCTCCGATGGATGCGAGGTTGTCTCGCTGTCCGGCCATGTCGGGGATCCAGGACTCGTGAACCAGATCGTCGAGTTGCTGCGCCACAGCGACACCCTTGCAGACCGCGGTCGCCGATGGGCGACGTCAGGCGGAATGCACCAAGACGTCCGTTGCCTTCACACTCGCCCAGATCTCTCGCCCGGGAGCGATGCCGAGTTCGGCAACCGCTGCCGGGGTGATCGCTGCGGATAGCGGCGGAGGCCCGGCAAGGTCGACCCGCACGTGCTCGCCGTGGGCGTCGACCCGGGTCACCGATGTCCGCCAGACGTTTCGCGCGCTGCCCTCGGGTTTCCCGGTGTGCAGGGAGATCGCCTGTGGTCGAATCACCGCCACTACGGTGCCGTCGGTCTCGACGCTGGTGATCAACTCACCGCCCGCGTCGCACGCAATCACCCCGTTCTTGGCAACACCGCGCACGAGCGTGACCCCCAGGACCGTCGCGAGGTATTCGGTGCGGGGCTCGCGAGCGACGACCGCCGTGGGCCCCTCCTGGGTGATGCGGCCGTCTTCGAGGACGACGATGCGATCCGCGAGTACGAGCGCGTCCACCGGGTCGTGGGTGACGATGACGGTGCCGTGCTGGAACTGCTGCAGAAAGTTGCGTAGTTCAGCACGCACCTCTTGCTTTGTGGACGCGTCGAGTGCGGCCAGGGGTTCGTCGAGAAGGAGAAGGCGTGGGCTGGTGGCCAGGGCTCGCGCGAGGGCGACCCGTTGTGCTTGCCCCCCGGACAGTTCATTGGGCTTGTGATCAAGCAGGTCGGTCAAACCGAGCGCAGCGATCCATGCGCCCTCGGATGCGATGCCAAGGTTCTTCGGACCGAAGGCGATGTTCTGGCGGACCGTCATGTGAGGAAACAGCAGGTAGTCCTGAAACAGCACTCCGACGCGTCGGTGCTCGGGTGGAAGGAAGATCGCTCGCGCCGGCTCGTCGACGGAGGTCGAATCGATGTGTATGTAGCCGTCGTCGATGGCCCGCAAACCAGCGATAGCGGCGAGCAGCGTGCTCTTGCCGGCGCCGTTCGGCCCGAGGAGAGCCACCGTCTCTCCCGCGTGGCAGGTGAGTTCCGCGTCGATCGTCACGGTGCCGACGGTGGTGGTGATGTGTGCGGCCAGACTCATGATCTGCTCCCCAGGAAACGGCCACGAAGGGAGATCAGAACGGTCAGCGATACGGCGAGCAGCACCAGACTCAGGGCCAGCGCCTCATCCCTGCTGACTTCCAGTGCCGAGTAGACCGCCAGGGGAAGGGTCTGGGTGACTCCCGGAAAATTCCCGGCGAACGTGATCGTGGCTCCGAATTCCCCGAGGGCTCGTGCCCAGGCGAGCACGATGCCGGCGACGAGTGAAGCGGAGATCATCGGCACAGTGATGCGGAAGAAGACAGTGCGCGGAGGCGCCCCCAGCGTGCGTGCGGCCATTTCGAAGCGTGGGTCGATTCCGCGGAGCGCTCCTTCCACCGTGAGTACCAGAAATGGCAGGGCGACGAACGCTTCGGCCATCACCACGCCCGCGGTACTAAAGGGGAGTTGGATACCGAACCAGTCATACAGGTATTGACCGACCAACCCGCGCCTACCGAAGGCCGTCAGCAGAGCCACTCCACCCACCACCGGCGGAAGAACCAACGGAAGCAGCACTACGCCACGGACCAGGCGTTGGCCGCGGAAGTCGCGTCTGGCCAGAACCCACGCGAGCGGCACGCCGAGAATCGTGGCGACGGCAGCCGCCAGAATCGACGAGACCAATGACAAGCGCAAGGCCTCGATGGCCCTCGGGCTCGCCAGGAGTTCCGGGAGTTCAGACCACGGGGTTTCCCGCAACAGTCCGGCCAGCGGAATCAACAGAAACGCCAACGCGACGAATGCCAGCACCATCACCAGTGACGGCGCCTGCGCCTGGGCTCGTTTGTGGTGGCGTTCGCGTTGGCGTTGGCCATTGCTCGTTCTCACGGGGTCCCGAACCCCCACGATCGAAGGATCGACTGACCATCGTCGCTGAGAACGAAGTCCACGAACTGAGTCGCGAGATCCCGAGAGCTGTCGTCGGCGGTGGCAGTAACGGCGATCGGGTAGGAGTTGATCACGTTGGACTCACTCGAAATGTCAATGCCGTGAACTGCGTCCCCGGCGGCCGTGATGTCGGTGCGATAGACGATGCCGGCATCGGCTTCGTCCTGGATGACCTTCGTCAGCACGGCGCGGACATCGCGTTCCAGGCTGGCAGGCACCACGAACAGAGCGTTCGCATCGAACAGACGCTGCGTGGCGGCGCCGCAGGGAACTGGAACGTCGCACACGACGATGGTGATGTCGGGATGTGCGAGATCGTCGAGGCGGCTGATCTGGGCGGGATTGTTCGGCGGGACGGCGATGGCGAGTGTGTTCGTTGCGAAGGGTTCTGGTTGCTTGACGGTGCCTGCCTGGACGGCTCGGTCCATGGCTTCTGATGATGCGGCTGCGAAAACATCGACGGGTGCACCGGCAGCGAGCTGCTCCGCGAGCGTGGAGCTGCCAGCAAAATTGAATCGCACCGCGATGCCGGGATTGTCTTGCTCGAAGGCGGCGCCGAGCGCAGTAAACGAATCCGTCAACGAAGCGGCAGCGGAGACGGTAATGGTGTTGGTGTCGTCGCTGGAGCAGGCAGTGAGCCATAACAACGCCGCCACCAGCACAGACACCGCACGTTTCACGCAGTGTCCACGATGACGTTCGTGGACTTGACGCTCGCGGCGGCGCGCACACCCGGTTCGATTCCGAGGTCCTCGACCGCCTCCCTGCTCAGCAGTGAGATGACACGGTGCGGGCCGGACTGGATCTCGACAAGTGCCATCACGCCGTCCTTCTCTACACGGGTGACAATGCCGGGGAATCGGTTGCGGGCGGACACGTTGAGGTGAGGAAGTTCTGGTGCGGCTTCGCGCATCAGGCGTGCGACGTCAGACCCGAGCACGGTGGCCGGACCGGTGTCCGACGTGGATGTCAGGCGACCGGAGTCGATCCACCGACGAACGGTGTCGTCACTCACTCCCAGGAGTGCGGCTGCTTCACTAATCCGTAAGTGCGTCACAAAACAGCAGAATAATCCGCATATCTGCTTTATTCAAGGCCGAATTATTGATTATGAGGATTTCAGAGCATGTGACTCTTCCTCGACGGGTGGATGCGCGCATTCGCGGTTAATCTGAGGAAGGAAGGGAGTGAGCAGATGTCTGCAGCCGCCATTTGGGCGATTGTCGCGGCGGTCGCGCTGGGTATCGAGATTTTCACTCTCGACCTCACCTTCGGCCTCATCGCCATCGGTGCGCTCGCGGGCGCAGGTGTCAGCCTCATCGGAGCCCCGCTGTGGGCGTCTGTCGTTGTGGCGGCGGCGGTCTCACTTGCAGGGATCCTGTTCGTCCGACCGGTCGCTCTGCGTCACCTGCGTCGCATGCCCAAGGGGGCCCGAACCGGAGTCGACGCATTGCCGGGGGTCGAAGGCTATGCATTGACGGAAATCACCGAACGCGACGGACGGATGAAGTTGCGCGGTGAGGAATGGACAGCGCGCCTGGATCCAGACATCACGCTTGAGCCTGTCGGATCAGGAACCAAACTTGTCGTCACCCGGATCGACGGGGCAACTGCCCTAGTCCACCCCATCGACTAACAAACAAGCGGCCGTCAACAGACGACCGTGAGCAGACCAAGGGTCAAAGGAGAAGAAATCAGATGATCGCATTCATTAGCGGTGTCGTCTTCGCACTCATCGTCGTCGCCCTCTTGCTGTGGCGGACGATCGTGATCGTCAACCAGGCCAGTTCCGCCATCATCGAACGCTTCGGTCGCTACCAACGCACCTTGACGCCAGGTCTGAGCATTCTGGTGCCGTTCGTGGATCGAATTCGCGAGCGAGTGGATATGCGTGAGCAAGTCGCCTCATTCCCTCCGCAACCGGTGATCACCGAAGACAACCTGGTTGTCTCCATCGACACCGTCGTGTACTTCCAGGTGACCGACCCGAAGGCGGCCACCTACGAAATCTCGAGTTACATCGTCGGTATCGAACAATTGACCGTGACGACTCTTCGTAACGTCATCGGGTCGATGGATCTGGAAGAGACCCTGACCTCGCGCGATGCGATCAACGGTCAACTCCGGGGAGTCCTCGACGAAGCTACGGGTCGCTGGGGCATCCGCGTGAACCGAGTCGAACTGAAGGCCATTGATCCGCCGCCGTCCGTTCAGGAGGCTATGGAAAAGCAATTGAAAGCCGAGCGTGAACGACGTGCGGCGATCTTGACGGCAGAAGGTGAGAAGCAGTCGGCCATCTTGACCGCAGAGGGCGCCAAGCAGTCCGCCGTCCTTACCGCGCAGGGACAGGCTGAAGCAGAGGTTCTCCGCGCCGAAGCGGACGCGAAGGCGCAGGTTATTCGAGCCGATGGTGAAGCTGCTGCGGTCGAGAAGGTCTACAGCGCCCTCCACGAGGCGGATCCCACGTCGTCCGCTCTCGCACACCGATATCTCGAGACGCTCCCAGAGATCGCGAACGGTGAGGCGAGCAAGGTGTGGGTCGTGCCAAGTGAACTGACGTCCGTCGTTCAGGGCCTGAAAGAGGGATTCACAAAGTAGGTGATGAGCGCCAGCAGCGCGTGATCACAGGAGCGGCGAGCGCAGCGGCACCGACCGCCACGATGACGCCAGCCGTCGCCGTGACGCCGGCTTCTAAGTTCACATCGGTCTGAGCGCTAATTGCTACCACGGCGCTGAGGGCACACAGCCCGGCCTGGCGCATTCGCCCGCATTGCCGTCCGGGCGAGAGCCAGAACGGCGATCCACACCAGAACGAACGCCACGAACACTCGCGGCTCACTCAATCCAGTGACGATCGGGATCGCGACGGTCACCACGGCGAGCAGGACCGAGACACCCCGACGGACCACTGCATTGCGTGACCAGGCGCGCACGGTGTCTTCGCTGCGCTGTTGATCGAGATCAGCCAGGGCGTTGTTGCGATCCACGGCTTCTTTGGCCATGTACTTGGCGTCATCAAACATCTATTGGCCTTTGGTGAGGTAGGGGTCGTGAAGGTACGCGTCGATCAGCTCGCGGGCTGCCGCCTCAGTCGAATCGTCCCACGGGCCGCTGTCGAGAGCGTCGAGAAACTGCTGTGCCCGCTCGGACTGGGCGGGAGCTGCTGAACTGACGACCTGTCCTAGTTGCTCTCGAAGGTCCATAAACGCAGTCTGTCACTGGCAGGATGATCCCGGGCTTATGGCAGCGGATCGCTGCACGCAGCGGCGCGTAGCGGCCCGTGCGACAGGAAGTGGGGAGGAAGCATGGGT
>RGQW01000101.1 GCA_010029945.1 Actinomycetota bacterium
AGCAGAATCCACCGGCCCTGACCACTTTCTCGCACGAGGAGAAAGAAGTCATCGCCCACGGTTACCGCGCCGAACACTCCACCCTCTCCGGGAAACCGAGACAACGCCGAGATCAACGAGTCCATCGAGACAGCCGACCTCGCCGGAATGCTGGATACCTGCCACAGGCCCTCTTCACGCCAGAAGACCACCGAGACATCGATGTCGTCTGCCGTCACCGCCTGCGTGCCCATGGGTAGATCGTGGCACGAGGCATACCGTCGCGTCTGCCGTACGACTACTCTGCGTTCCATGCGAACACTGGTGATCGATCATCCACTCGTCGCCCACAAAATGAGCCGCCTGCGCCGAGAGGAGACGTCCTCGGCCACCTTCCGGCTCCTCGCTGAGGAACTCGTCACTTTGATCGCCTACGAAGCCACGCGATCATTGACCGTTCACCCGGAAACCATCACGACACCCGTGGCTCCCACCACCGGCTACGAACTCGGGGAACCCAAGCCACTCGTTGTTCCGATTCTTCGCGCGGGCCTGGGGATGCTGAACGGCATGGTCAAGTTGATGCCCACCGCTGAGGTCGGATTCCTCGGCCTGGTGCGAGACGAGGACACGCTCACCGCATCCATCTACGCGGACCGGCTGCCGCACGACATGCACAACCGCCAGGTGTTCGTGCTCGACCCGATGCTCGCCACCGGGGGCACCCTGGTCGCGGCGATCGACATTCTTCTTGAGCGCGGCGCGAAGGACGTGACGGCGATCTGCCTCCTGGCGGCACCGGAGGGCTTGGCCCACATGGAAGAGAACTACGGCAACCGGGACGTCGACGTCACGGTGGTCACCGCTGGGCTCGACGAGAAGCTCAACGAGAAGGGCTACATCGTTCCCGGACTCGGTGACGCAGGCGATCGCCTGTATGGCGTCGTCTGACCGCGATCAGCGCTAGACGTTCTTCAGCGCCGCGACGACCTTCGTCAAGGAATCCTTCGCGTCACCGAACAACAGCGTGGTCTTCGGATCGAACAGGATCTCGTTCTCGATTCCCGCAAAACCCGGACGCATAGACCGCTTCAGGAACACGATCTGCTGCGCGGCGTCGACGTCGAGAATGGGCATGCCGTAGATCGGGGCCGTCTGGTCGGTGCGTGCCGCGGGGTTGACCACGTCGTTCGCTCCGACGACCAACACCACATCGGTCGCGGAGAACTCGGGGTTGATCTCGTCCATTTCCTTCAACTGCTCGTACGGCACATTCGCCTCGGCCAGCAGAACGTTCATGTGCCCCGGCATGCGACCTGCCACCGGGTGAATGGCGTAGTCGACCTCGATGCCCTTTTCGGCGAGGAGGTCGGCAAGCTCACGCAGCGTGCTCTGCGCCTGCGCGACAGCGAGACCGTAACCGGGCACCAGGATGACCTTGCCGGCGAAGCCCAACATGATGGCGACGTCGTTCGCCGAACCCGACCGCACCGGTCGGTCGGTCCCGCTGCCGGCGCCACCGGCGGTTGTTCCGGAGACCAGAACGTAACCGGAGGCCGCGACGGCCAAACCGGTCATGGCGTTCAACAGTGAGATCACGATCGGCACGTCCGCTCCGCCCACCGGCAGCACGAACAGCACACCGAAGACAAGCGACAAGCCGAGAAGTGCCCACAGCAGCCACTCCTGCGGCTGGACGATCAACCACACGCCACCGACAACGGTCGCGACCGCGACGAGGATGGTGATCCACTTGCCCAGCGGGATGACCACCGGTCGGGTCGTCATGAGCTCCTGCAACTTCAGGTACGTGACGATCGAACCGGAGAAAGCAATCGACCCGACGATCACCGTGGCGACCGTGAAGATGAGGAAGAGCAAGTCGTCGGAGTCGACGACGAGGTATTCGACGACGGCGATCAGCGCCGCGGCGCCACCACCCACGCCGTTGAACAGCGCGACCAATTGCGGCATCGCCGTCATCTTCACTCGACGGGCGGCGACGAGTCCGAGCACCGAACCAACGACGAGGAATCCGACGATCAAGGCGAGGTTGGCCAGTTTGATGCCGCTGAAGAACAGCACACCCGTCGCCAACGCTGCACCGATCGCACCGATCAACACGCCCGTACGCGCCGTGCGGGGCGACGACATGGACTTCAAGGCGAGGATGAACAGGACGGCGGCTACGAGGTAGCTGACCTGCACCCACATGGGGTCAACGTGCGTCTCGCTCATGCCGCACCGCCTTCCTCAGCAGCGGCGGCAGGTTTCTTGGATTTGAACATCTCCAGCATGCGGTCGGTCACCACGAAACCACCGACCAGGTTGATCGCACCCAGAAGAACCGCCGCGAGAGAGATCCACAGCGCGAGCGAATTGGGTTCAGACTTGCCGGCGACAATGATCGCGCCCATGACGACGACACCATGAATGGCGTTGGCGCCCGACATCAGCGGGGTGTGCAGAACGGTCGACACCTTCGAGACGACTTCGAATCCAACGAAGACGCTCAGAATAAAGATGGTCAGCAGTGCAATGCCGTCCATGCTCACGCACCTCCTTGCAGTGCTTGCTGCGCTGCTTCGTTTCGGACTTCCCCGTCGTGCACCACGGCGCACCCGTCGAGGACTTCATCCTCGAGATCGACGACGAACTCGCCTTCCTTCACCAGCAGTCCCGCGAGGGCCGCGATGTTCATGGCATACAACTGCGAGGCATGCACGGGCATCTCGCTGGCAACATCCTTGGCGCCCCACACGGTGACCTGACCGACGAGGATCTCCTCACCGGAGACCGAACCTTCGACGTTGCCGCCCGTTTCACTGGCGAGGTCGACGACGACCGATCCGGGCTTCATCGTCTCGACCATGGCGCGCGTCACGAGGAGCGGCGCTTGGCGGCCGGGCACGGCAGCGGTGGTAATCACGACATCGGCGTCGGAGATGTAGGGGGTGAGTAGTTCGCGTTGGCGCTCCGCGCGATCCTCACTCATCTCTCGCGCATAGCCGCCGGAGCCTTCGAGGGCTTCGAGATCCAAGGTGATGAAGGTGGCGCCCATGGACTTGACCTCGTCGGCGCTCGCTGGCCGAACGTCGTACGCGGACACCTTCGCGCCGATGCGCTTGGCTGTTGCGATCGCTTGCAACCCGGCGACCCCGGCGCCGAGTACTAACACCTTCGCCGGCTGGATGGTCCCCGCGGCGGTCATAAAGAGCGGGAAGAAGGACGGAAGGCGGTCGGCTCCGACCAAGGCCGCGCGGTACCCGGCGACCAGTGCTTGGGAGGTGAGGGCGTCCATGGACTGCGCGCGAGAAATTCGCGGCAGCAGGTCAAAGGACAGGCCGGTCGCACCGGCATCACGCAGAGCCTTAATTGTCTCGGTGTCCTGGGCGGGAGACAGGAACGAGATGCTCACTCCGCCGCGGCGAAGGCGCGAGGCGCGCCCGTAGTCGAGGGGTCGAACGCTGGCCACTACGTCAGCACCGGCGATCTGTTCGGTGAGTGCGGCCTCGTCGAACACCTGAGCTCCGGCCTCGGTGTAAGCGGCGTCATCAGCGAAAGCTTCTGCGCCCGCGCCAGACTGGACAGCCACATCGAAGCCGAGTTGAGTGAATTTGCGAACGACGCTCGGCATCATCGCGACGCGCTTCTCTCCCGCCCGCGTTTCAGCAGGAATAACGATCTTCACGCACAGTCCTCGCTCTCGGATGGTGAGCGTGCACGGCGCGTTCTCGCAGCACCGAGCAGCGGAGAGAGCCTAGCGGGATCGGCTGAATTCGCTCCCCCAACGGCACGGGCTGGCGGCTAACGGCCGAAGGGCCTGATGATCAGACCCGACCATCGGCCTGAGGGATCGACCGACTCGGTCAGCAGGAGACGGAAGTCGCCCGCAGTCGGGGCGACACGCAGGAGGGGCGAGGCGCACCAGGGTCGGTCTGCGACGGAATCGCTGGCTAGCGGGCGGCCTTCAGCAACTTCGTCAAATAGGTCCCATAGATGTCGGCTACCTCGCGGCCACCGGCGGTCTTCACCAACTGGACGGGTTGGCCGTAGCCCTCCGCCTGCTGCACGGCGATTCTTTCCGGCATCAGGGGCTTCATGACGGTGCTTCGGCCGTAGATCTCCACCAGTTCGTGCTCCCGATACTGGTGCTCTTCGGCAACAGACCGGACCCGGTTCACCACTATCCCCGCGAGCTGTAGGTCGCGGTTGTGGTTTTTTCGGACCTCATCGATCTCCGCCATCGCCCGCTCGACGCCCTGGGCCCCGAAGTACGACGGGGTGGTCACCACCAGGGCGAGATCCGAGGCGGCGAGCGCTTCGCGCGTCAAAGCGCCCAGGGACGGAGGGCAGTCGATGAGCACCAGGTCGTACCCGTCTAAGTGGCCAAGGGCCCGGGCCAGTTTGGGTCTCCAGGGTCCTCCGGTCCAGGCGTCGAAACGAATGGTGTTCGCATGACCGGGGAGAACATCGACCTCTCCCGGGGCGACTTCCCAGTCGCACGGGGTCAGGGCGCTTTCGACGGTTTCGCGGGTGGGGTGTCCCAGGACATCGGCCACGGTGGTTCGTGTCTTGTGGGACTTCAGCAGGGAGGTGGCGTTTCCCTGGGGGTCGAGGTCGACGACGAGTGTCGCCAACCCGCGAACGGTGGCGGCGCCGGCTAACCCGAGCACCACGGACGTCTTTCCGACGCCGCCCTTCAGACTCAACACGCTCACCACAGCCATAACCGTCAGTCTGTCGGGACCGGCGGTCGGGCACAACCAGTTTCTTCTCCCGGACGGGATTGGTCCGCGTTTGGTCCACGTTTGGTCCGTGCGCCGGAGCGAAGTTACAGTGAATGCGACTCGATCAAGGAGGATCACGCGTGCGGACGTTTCCGTTTTTCCCGCTGCCCAGGGCAGCCGCTCTCACCGCTGGTCTGGCTCTCGTGGTCTCCACAGTGATCACCGCCCCGGCGGCGCAGGCTGTCTCTCCCCAGGCACCCCCCGTCACGGACACGTGCTACGACTATCGGTCCTCGAACAGCGAGGACGAGACCGCAGTCGCGGTACCGGTTCCGTGCGAGGGCGAGCACTCCGCGCAAACCTTCTACACGCGGTCTCTGCCGGACGGCTTCGGGGTCCCGGCCAAGGCCGGTGCCAAGAAGCGCTTGAAGGTCGCGAAGCCGTGCACGACGGACGCGATGAACGCGTACCTAGGCCTGTCAGACACCACTATTCCGTCGCGCTTCCAGATCGTCACCGTGTTCCCCACCGCTGGACAGTGGAACGCGGGCGAGAGATGGATGCGCTGCGACGTCGTCCTTCGTGGTGGCAAAGAGTTCACTCGCTTCTCCGGCAGCGCACCACAACTGGTCGCTTCGACGCCCCGCGAACAGTTCCACTTCTGCACCCCGTCGGTTCCGGGCAATAGGACGAAAGCCGCCTACCCCTGCACCAAGCCGAAGAAGAACTGGATCATGGTCGCCGAACGGGACCTGGGAGCCATCGGCAAGAAGTTCCCGGGGACACGGTCCGTCGAACGTAAGGCAAAGCGAATCTGTCAACGTGTGGGCAACCGCTACACCGAGCGCACAAAGTTCTATCCGTGGTGGGCAATTTGGCCGACGGGCGCGGGCTGGAAGGAAGGCGATCGGACCGCTCAGTGCTTCGTGCCGTACGAGCAGTACATCGCGGTCACCACGACCGCAGCTGCTGCCTAGGAGTTCAATCCAGAAAAAACACCGACCGGGCATTCGTAAATCCTGATCGGAGTCTCGATGCCCGCGACATCACGCGGTAAACGAACGCACTGAGCATCCACGAAGCCGACGGCCTGTTCCGCAGAGGGCCATCTTTCAAGCCCTGGAGGCAAGACTGTGTAACCCGTGGCAACGC
>RGQW01000102.1 GCA_010029945.1 Actinomycetota bacterium
CATCTCGCGCATACCCGGACCACCCTTGGGGCCTTCGTATCGAATAACGACAACGTCACCAGCCTGAATGGTGCCGTCCTCGAGGGCATCCATGGCTGCCTGCTCCCGCTCGAATACCCGTGCGGTTCCCTCGAACACCTCCACCGCCACACCCGCGTTCTTCACGACCGCACCCTCAGGAGCCAGCGAGCCCGACAGGATCGTGATGCCGCCTGTCGGAGCGATCGCGTCGTTCGACGCTTTCAGAATCGTTCCGTCCGGGTCCGGCGGATTGATGTCTGCCAGATTCTCGGCAACCGTCTTACCCGTCACGGTGAGGCAGTCGCCGTGCAGCAGACCCGCATCGAGCAGGCCGCGCATAATCACTGGAACGCCACCCACACGATCGACGTCGCTCATCACGTACCGACCGAAGGGCTTGACGTCCGCCAGCAGCGGCACCTTCGAGCCGATGCGGTGGAAGTCCTCTATGTGCAGGTCGACCTCGGCTTCATGGGCGATCGCCAACAGATGCAGAACCGCATTGGTCGAGCCACCGAAGGCCATGATCACCGCGATGGCGTTCTCCAGAGATTGCCGCGTGATGATGTCGCGCGCGGTAATGCCGAGGCGGAGCAACTCGACCACGGCCTCACCACTTTTGCGTGCGTACGTGTCTCGACGGCGATCGACGGCAGGCGGAGCCGCTGACCCGGGCAGCGACATTCCCATCGCTTCGGCGGCACTCGCCATCGTGTTGGCGGTGTACATGCCACCGCAGGCACCTTCACCAGGACAAATGGCTCGCTCGATGCGGTCGACGTCTTCTCGAGACATCAAGCCTCGCGCGCACGCACCCACGGCTTCAAATGCGTCGATGATGGTGACGTCCTTCTCCGAACCGTCGCTGAGCTTCACGTGGCCGGGAAGAATGGAGCCGGCGTACACGAACACCGACGACACGTCGAGCCGAGCCGACGCCATCAACATGCCCGGCAGCGACTTATCGCAGCCAGCGAAGGTGACCATGCCGTCGAGCCTTTCCGCTTCGACAACCGCCTCGACCGAGTCCGCGATGATCTCGCGACTGACCAGCGAGAAGTGCATGCCCTCATGCCCCATGGAGATGCCGTCGGAGACCGAGATGGTTCCGAATTCCAGTGGGTAGCCACCGGCGGCGTGGACGCCCTCCTTGGCTGATGTCGCCAGTCGCTCCAGCGACAAATTGCACGGCGTAATTTCGTTCCAGCTCGATGCGATGGCCACCTGCGGCTTGGCGAAGTCTTCATCGCCCATACCGACTGCACGCAACATGCCACGGGCCGCAGCCCGTTCGAGCCCATCGGTTACCTGGCGACTGCGGGGTTTGATGTCTGGCATAACCGAACCCTAGTCCGCAGAATTCAGCCGGAAGCCACCACGTTGCGCAGCGGTTGATCGTTCCGCCACCGTTCCACTTGCTCACCGATCAACTGCTGCGCCAGACGCGGAAACGCGTCGGTGTCACCACCGATGTGTGGAGTGATGAAGACACCCGGAGTCGACCACAGCGGGTGGGTCTCGGGCAACGGCTCCGGCTCGGTGACATCGAGCGCGAATTCGAGGCGCCCTGCATGCCGAAGGATGTCCTCGGTGACCGCTACCGATCCGCGGGAGACGTTGACCACCAGCGAGCCGTCAGAAAGTCGCGACAGAAAATCATCGTTGACCATGCCCGCCGTCTCATCCGTCAGCGGAACCGCGAGGATCACGACGTCGGTGCGCGGCAAGATGTCGTGAAGATCGGTAATCGGGGTAACGCCCGGGCGCCGGGTGCGAGCCAGCACGGTGGTAGAGCAACCGAAAGGCTCCAAGGTGCGTGCAATGGCCGTTCCCACTCCCCCGGCACCGATGATCACCACGCGCGCTTGTTGCAACGAGCGACCGCGCCGATGACCCCATGTCCCCTCGACCATGTCTCGGGCCGCTCGATCGAGTCCACGCCACACGGTGATGATCGAGCCGACAGCAAGTTCGGCGGTGCTTTGCTCGTGCACTCCCGCCGCGTTACACAAAGTCACGCCGGTCGGCAGGTGCGGCACCACGGCATCAAAACCCACCGTCGGCAGTTGAACGACATCGAGTCGTGGCATGCGCGCCATCCAGTGCGCGTTCGGGTGCTCGATATAGGCAGGAACGAAAAACCCCACGCGCTCGAGAACCTCAGCTTCGGGTTCATGGCCTTCCCGGTACCCGAGAGCCCCCTGCGTGTCGACAGGAAGGAGATAGTCGGGCGCGAAGACGAGGGGCTCAGCCATCGACTCCGAGATGCTCCAGCAGAAGAGTCCGCACCTTCGCGGCGTCGGCCTGACCTTTCGTCGCCTTCATCACAGCACCGACGATCGCACCCGCGGCCTGAACTTTGCCGCCTTGGATCTTCTCGGCAACATCCGGTTGATCGGCCAGGGCTTGCTCGATCGCTGCGAGCAACGTGGAGTCATCACCAACCACCACGAGCCCTCGGGCCTGAACAACGGCGTCGACATCGCCTTCGCCCGCGATCACACCTTCGAACACCTGACGCGCGAGCTTGTCGGTCAAGCTGCCGTCGGCGATCAACTCCTCGACGCGGGCGATGTGCGCCGCCGTCACCGGAAGGTCCGTCAAGGGGATTCCTTGCTCGTTGGCGATCCGGGTGAACTCTCCGGTCCACCACTTGCGGGCGGCCGCCTGATCGACGCCGTGATCGATGGTCGACTCCACCAGATCGAGTGCCTCGGCGTTGACCAACGTCTGCATGTCGAGGTCGCTGATGTTCCACTGAGCCTGCAGTCGGGCGCGCCGCACCGATGGCACCTCAGGCAGCGTTCCGCGAAGCTCCTCGACCCAGTCCGCCGTCGGTGCCACCGGAACCAAATCGGGTTCGGGGAAGTAGCGGTAGTCCTCCGCATGCTCCTTCGACCGTCCCGACGTGGTCTCACCGGTGTCCTCATGGAAGTGCCGGGTTTCCTGCACCACTCGACCGCCGCTCGAGAGCACTGCGGCCTGGCGTTCAATCTCGAAACGGACGGCGCGCTCCACGCTGCGTAGCGAGTTGACGTTCTTGGTCTCCGATCGCGTTCCCCACGGTTCCCCGGGCGGAGCCAGGGAGACATTCACATCGCACCGCAACGATCCTTGATCCATTCGAACGTCCGAGACTCCGAGTGCTCGCATGAGGTCACGCAGCTCGGTGACGTAGGCCCGCGCCACTAATGGTGCGAGTTCACCGGCACCAACGATCGGTTTCGTCACGATTTCGATCAACGGAATCCCGGCACGGTTGTAATCGACCAGGGAATAGTCAGCGCCGTGAATGCGTCCGGTGTCACCACCCGCGTGTGTCAACTTTCCGGTGTCTTCTTCCATGTGGACGCGTTCGATCTCCACGCGGAATTCGCGCGGACCATCGTCCGTGGCGACGACGACGTCGAGGTAGCCTTCGACACACAAGGGCTCGTCGTATTGGCTCACCTGATAGTCCTTCGGCATATCGGGATAGAAGTAGTTCTTCCGCGCAAACCGGCACCACGACGCGATCGAGCAGTTCAGCGATAGGCCCATTCGGATCGTCGACTCGATAGCCGACGCGTTCACCACTGGCATAGATCCCGGCAAACCCAGGCAGACCGGGCAGACATGCGTGTTGGGATCGCCTCCGAACTCCGCCGAGCAGGAACAGAACATCTTGGACGCGGTCCCCAATTCCACGTGCGTCTCGAGCCCCAGTACCGGCTCGAACGCAGCCAACGCGTCCTCGAACTTCATCCGTTCGATGGCTGAGGCGCTCATAGGGCAGGGACCTCCTCGATCAGTGCGTGTCCACGCTTGTCGAGGAGCGCCTGTTCGAGAGCGGCGCCCACCCGATAGAGGCGATCATCTGTCTGCGCGGGGGCCATGATCTGCAGGCCTACCGGAAGGTCGTCCTCGCGAGCCAGGCCGATGGGCACGGACATCGCACAGTTGCCAGCGAGGTTGACCGGGATGGTGGCGATGTCGTTCAAATACATCGCCAAAGGATCATCGACTTTCTCACCGATCTTGAAGGCGGTGGTGGGCGTGGTCGGCGAAACGAGGACGTCCACCGTTTCGAACGCTGCGGCGAAATCGCGAGAAATCAACGTACGAACTTTCTGCGCTTGGCCGTAGTAGGCGTCGTAGTACCCGCTCGACAGCGCGTAGGTCCCCAGCATGATTCGACGCTTCACTTCGGCTCCGAAGCCGACCTCACGTGTTCGGGACATGACCTCTTCGACGGAGGCCTCGCCGTTATCGCCGGCACGAAGTCCATAGCGCATGCCATCGAAGCGAGCGAGATTGCTCGATGCTTCCGACGGCAAGATCAAGTAGTAAGCGCCGAGGGCGTAGTCGAAGTGGGGACAGGAGACCTCGACCACCTCAGCACCCAAATCCGTCAGCATCGCGACGGCCTTGTCGAAGCTTTCTCGCACGCCCGGCTGGTAGCCCTCTCCTGATAGCTCTCGGACAAGCCCGATGCGCATCCCGCGAATATCACCGTTGCCCGCACCCGCAACCACGTCGGGGACCGGCGCATTGATCGACGTGGAGTCGCGCGGGTCGTATCCGGCAATCACCTCGTGCAAAAGGGCCGCATCCATGACACTCCGTGCGCACGGACCTGCTTGGTCCAGCGATGACGCGAGTGCGACGAGCCCGTAGCGAGACACCGCGCCATAGGTCGGCTTCACCCCGACCGTGCCGGTCACCGATGCCGGCTGCCGGATCGATCCACCCGTGTCGGTACCGATGGCCAGGGGCGCCTCGAACGCCGCGAGGGCGGCCGCCGATCCACCGCCCGATCCCCCGGGAATGCGCTCGACATCCCACGGATTGCGGGTCGGTCCATATCCGCTGTGCTCCGTCGAGGAGCCCATGGCGAACTCATCCATGTTGGTCTTGCCGAGAATGACGACATCGGCTGCACGCAACCGTTCGACGATCGTTGAGTCATACGGAGGGCGCCAACCCTCCAGGATGCGAGATCCGCAGGTGGTCGGGACCCCTCGCATCGTCAACACATCCTTCAACGCCAGCGGAACCCCGGCGAGGCGACCGAGTTCTTCACCCGCGGCACGACGACGATCCACGTCCTGCGCGGTGGCGAGGGCGGCGTCGGCATCTACGTGCAAGAAAGCGTGGATCGTCCCATCGACCGCCGAGATTCGATTCAGGCACGCCTGGGTGACTTCGACCGACGTAATGTCTCCCGCGCTGAGGGCACTGCTCAGCGTGGCGGCATCTTGCCGAACCAGATCGGCTTCAGAGGTCACCGACATGTCAGTCCTCGTCCAGAATGCGCGGAACGCGGAAGCGGTCGTCTTCCCACGAGGGCGCTCCGGCCTGCACATCCGCACGGTCCAAACCTGGGCGGGCCACGTCTTCGCGGAAGACGTTGGTCATGGGAACCGGGTGCGAGGTCGGGGGGATGTCGTCCGCAGCTACTTCCGAGACACGTTCGACGGCTTCGACGATCGCGGACAGTTGGTCGGTGTAGTGCGCGGTTTCCTCGTCTGTCAGCTCCAGGCGGGCCAGGTGGGCGAGGTGCTGCACCTGTTCGCGGGTGATGTGGGCCATGGCCTCATCCTTGCAGGACGCCGTCGAGCCCTTGTTCGAGGAGCCGGTCGAAGGACTCCGCGGGGACGACCGGCACACCTAGAGATTCCGCCTTGTCCAGTTTCGACCCTGCGCTCTGACCGGCAATAACGGCGCTTGTCTTGCCTGACACAGAGCCCGTCACCTTGGCGCCGCGAGCGGCGGCCGC
>RGQW01000103.1 GCA_010029945.1 Actinomycetota bacterium
GAAAACAACGACATCGGCGTGCCCCTCACGCTCCTGAAGGCTGGCCCCGAACACCGGGCGGTGGTGGTGGAGATGGGCATGCGCGGCCTGGGTGAGATCGATCGCCTCAGCCGCACCGCTGAGCCGGATGTGGCCGTGATCACCAACATCGGCACGGCCCATATCGGCCGCTTGGGCAGCCGTGAGGCGATTGCCACCGCCAAGTGCGAGATCACCAGCCAGCTCAAGCCCGATGGCCTCTTGGTGATCCCTGCAGGCGATCCCCTGCTGGAGCAGGCGATCCAAGCGGTATGGAACGGCCGCGTGCAGCGGGTGGCACTGGCGGGCGATCCGGGCGTTGACCAGGCTGATCTGCTCGGCGAGCTCGATGAAACCAACGACTTGCTCAGCGTGCGCGGTGAACGCATTCGCCTGCCCCTGGCGGGCCGGCACAACGCCCGCAACCTGCTGCTGGCCGTGGCGGTGGCCCAGGAGCTGGGAGTTGGCCTGCCGGCCTTGGCTGACCTGGATGTGGAGGTGCCCGGCGGCCGCAATCGCCGGCTCCAGCTCGGCGGCCTCAGGGTATTGGATGAGACCTACAACGCCTCTCCGGAAGCCGTGTTGGCGGCCCTGGAGCTGTTGGCGCGGCAGCCGGGGCGCCGCTTTGCCGTGCTGGGCTCGATGCTCGAGCTTGGTGAGCAGAGCGTGGCCCTGCATCGTCAGGTGGCGGAGCGGGCGGCGGCCCTGGGCCTCGATGGATTGGTGGTGGTCGCCGGCGGCGGCCCGATCGCGGACGCACTCATCGCCCAGGTGAGCCTTCTGGGGTGGGATGTCGCGGTCGAGACGCGACCGGACTTGGTCGAGGGATTAACGACGCGGCTGTCGAGCGCAGATGCCGTCGTCGTCATGGGTCACGACGTCGAGACGTCGAGCCGTTGCCTGCAGGTGGCCTTGGACAGCGATGCCGGCTACATCGGTGCGTTGGGCTCTCGGGCGATGCAGCAGGCTCGGGCTGACTGGTTGGCCTACCGGGACGTGACAGACCTTACGCGGGTCCATGGCCCGGCGGGACTCGACATCGGAGCAGCGACTCCGGAGGAGATCGCCGTGTCGATCGTGGCCCAAATCGTTTCAGCACGAGTCTGATTTGTGAAGGACTGAACAAAGTTCGGCGAAGCCCTTGCGGTGAGCCCTATCTCGGTGTTGAGTACGAGTCTTGGGTATGTCAGCCGGAATTGTTCTTTGAGAAGAGGTTCGCATGGCAATCGAGTCCACGGGTCATGAAGGCGGAAATCCGCGCATGTTCGCTCTGGTTGAGGACTCCCCGAAGGAAGGCCCCACACCGACCGTGTGGGCCTGGCCGCAGTTCATCGACTTCCTCAAAGTCGCGGGCCAGCCGGTGCAAGGACCGTGGCCGCCGCATCAAGAGCCACGGCCAGACCCCGATGCAGACTCGCTCCCCGTTGCCGTGCGCGATACCGAGTCCTGAAGCGCGCGCACCACGATCCCAAACCCTGAAGATCTAACCCATTCGCCACACACAAACTGACAAGGAACAGCTATGTACCCCAACCGTTTCGACTATGAGTCGCCGACGACTGTGGAAGAGGCGATCGCCATCCTCGACCGCAGCGGCGGCGAAGCGAAAGTTCTGTCCGGTGGCCAGAGCCTGATCCCAATGCTCAAACTCCGGTTCGCGGCTCCGGCAACGATCGTGGACATCAACAACATCCCCGGTTTGGACTACCACCACGTCGACGATGAGGGGAACTTGCACATCGGAGCGCTCTGCCGGCACGTTGACTTGGAAGAGTCAACGACACTGGCGGATACCCACCCGACCCTCGCTGCCGCAGCCGAGTTGGTCGCCGACCCCATCGTGCGCACCCGCGGAACGTTTGTGGGGTCGGTATGCCACGCCGACCCGCAAGGTGACTGGGCCGCCACGATGTTGGCTCAGGGTGGGTACGTCGTCGCCCAAGGCCCGAACGGTCGTCGCCGGATCGACATGGGTGACTTCGTTCTCGGCCCGTTCGTGACCGCTCTCGCGTACAACGAGATGGCGGTCGAAGCGGTCATCCCGGGCGCCAGCGGTACGCCTCGCGGAAGTTACCTCAAGCTCGAGCGTCGAGTTGGAGATTTTGCGACGGCATCGGTGGCGGTATCGCTGGACATGGATGGCGACGTCATCCGCAAGGCGGGCTGCGCCCTCGCGGGCGTGGGCGGTCGGACGATCGATGCGAACGATGCGATCTCCTGCCTGGTGGGCAAGACGCTGACGGAAGACAGCATCGATCAGGCCTCGGACGCGGTAGCGGCCGTTGCAGAGCCCCGCACAGACCATCGTGGGTCGGACGCGTACAAACGGCACATCGTCCAAACCTTCGTGAAGAGAATCCTGACGAATCTTGCCCGAACCGAGCAGAAGGCGGCCTGACATGACGAGCTTGTACGACGAGGTACAAACACCCACGGACGGTGTTCCCACACGTCGAGTGACGATGACGGTGAACGGAGAAAAGCGCACCGTCGATGTGGAGCCGCGGTTGCTGCTGGCACATCTTCTGCGTCAGGGAATGCAACTCACGGGAACGCACGTCGGCTGCGACACAACAAGTTGTGGCGCTTGCACGGTGTTGTTCGACGGTCGGCCGGTGAAGAGTTGCACGATGCTCGCGGTTCAAGCCGACGGCCACGATGTGGAGACGGTGGAGGGCATGAGCTCAGCCAGCGAACTCCACCCTGTCCAAGAAGGGTTCAAGCAAGAGCACGGTCTGCAGTGCGGTTACTGCACACCGGGAATGATGCTCACATCGAAGGCGCTGCTGGAGCGAAACCCCGATCCATCTGAGGACGACATCCGTTGGGCGTTGTCCGGAAACCTATGTCGATGCACCGGATATCAGAACATTGTGAAGTCGGTGCTGTGGGCCGCAGAGAAGATGCGCGCCGAGCGAGGAGAGGATGCGTAATGGCACTCGATGAGTTGAAGATCGGCGGCATGGGGGCGAGCCGTCGCCGCGTCGAGGACAACCGGTTCATCCGGGGCAAGGGCAAGTACGTCGACGATGTTGTGCTTCCCGCCATGCTGCACATGGAGATCCTGCGCAGCCCGGTCGCCCATGCCCGCATCAAGTCGATCGACACGTCCGCAGCCTGGGAGGTGCCCGGTGTTCGTCTCGTTCTGACCGGCGAGACCATGGCAGCGCGCAACCTCGCTTGGATGCCGACGCTGTCGTACGACACTCAGGCCGTCATCGCGACCGACAAGGTTCGCTTCCAAGGCCAAGAGGTCGCTGCGGTCGTCGCCGACGATCCCTACATCGCCAAGGATGCCTGCAGCAAGATCGTCGTGGAATACGAGCAGCTTCCGGCGATCGTCAACCCCGATCAGGCGAAGGACTCGAGTGCGCCGCTGATCCGAGACGACAAGGTCAACCAGGACTCCAACAAGATCTTTGATTGGGAGATCGGCGACAAGGAGGCAACGGAGAAGGCTTTCGCGGATGCAGACGTCGTGTCGAGTCTGGAACTGCACTACCCGCGCTCGCACCCGTCGCCGCTGGAGCCGTGCGGCTCGATCGCGGACTTCGACCGCGCGACCGGCAAGCTGACCGTGTACATGACCACGCAGGCCCCGCACATCATTCGAGCGGCGGTCGCCATGGTGGCGGAGTTGCCGGAGCATCAGATCAGGATCATCAGCCCCGACCTCGGTGGTGGCTTCGGTAACAAGGTCCCGGTGTACCCCGGCTATGTCATTTCGATCCTGGCGTCGATCCTCACCGAACGTCCGGTGAAATGGATCGAGGACAAGTCCGGCAACTTGATCTCGACCGGGTTCGGACGCGACGTCTACCTCAAGGGGGAGATGGCGCTTCGCAAGGACGGGAAGATCCTCGGAATGCGGATGCACACCACGTCCGATCACGGAGCCTTCTTCGCCGATGCCCAGCCGACCAAGTTCAAGATCGGCCTGATGCACTCGACGTTCGCGTGCTACGACGTCCCGGCGGCCTATCTGACGAGCGACGGGTACTACACGAACAAGGCCCCCGGCGGCGTCGCCTACCGGTGTTCGTTCCGAGTAACGGAGGCGATGTTTTTCCAGGAGCGGATGATTCACGCCGCCGCGAACGACTTGGGAATGGACCAGGCGGAGTTCAGAAGGGTGAACCTCGTCAAGGACGACATGTTCCCGTACCGAACAGCCTTCGGGTTCCTGACCGACTCCGGTCAGTACGCCAAGTGTCTGGATCTGGGCCTGGAAGCCATCGGGTATTCGTCGTTCAAGGCCGAGCAGGAGGAAGCGCGAAAGCGCGGCAAGTTGCTCGGTATCGGAATCTCGACGATGACCGAGCCGCTCGGAGCTGGCAACAGTCGTGAGTACGACATCATCGGCATCAAGATGTTCGACTCCGCTGAATTGCGGGTCCACATGACCGGTAAAGCGATTTTGCGCACGGGAGCAAAGACTCAGGGTCAGGGTCACGAAACCACCTGGGCTCAGATCGTCGCTCACGAGTTGGGTATCCCCGCCGACGACATCGTCGTCGAGGAAGGCGATACGGATACGGCGCCCTTCGGCATGGGAACGTACGCATCGCGCTCGACTCCCGTCGCCGGCGCTGCCGTGGCCATGGTGGCTCGCAAGATCCGCGCCAAAGCCCGCAAGATCGCCGCACACCTGCTCGAAGTGTCGGAGGAGGACATCGAGTGGGAGTTGGGTCGGTTCTACGTTCGCGGCAATGAAGAGCGTGGAGTCACGATTCAGGACTGCGCACTCGCGGCGTACAGCAACGTGCCGGACGGCATGGAGCCTGGCTTGGAGAACAACGCCTACTACGACCCGCCCAACCTGACGTGGCCGTTCGCCGCATACATCTGCAAGGTGGAGGTGGACCCGGAGACGGGCGTGTGGGACGTGTTGAAGTTCGTCGCCGTGGACGATTGCGGTGTTCGCATCAACCCGATGGTGGTCGAAGGCCAGATCATGGGTGGCCTCACCGAGGCGTATGCGATGGCCAACATGCAGTACATCACCTTTGATGAGGAAGGAAACTGCATCGGGGCGAACTACATCGACTACTTGCTCCCGACCGCGTGGGAGACCCCCGGGTTCGAGCTACACGAGGTTGTGACTCCGTGCCCGCATCACCCGATCGGTGCGAAGGGTATTGGCGAGTGCGCGACGGTGGGTGGCCCGGCTGCCTTTGTCAACGCCGTCATGAGCGCCATCGAGCACACCGGAGTGCGCAACGTCGACATGCCGTTGATGCCCAACCGGGTTTACGACGCTGTTCGCAACGGCCAGGACGTCAGCGGAATGCCACCGGTGAGGGTCGACTGACGTGACCGACGGTTCTCGGGCAGCCGATGGCGCGGCCGTTATGGCGCGCGCTGTCGAATTGGTGGAAGCGGGTGAGTCGTTCACCATGGCGACGGTCGTCTGGCGTCAGGCACCGTCGTCGGGGCAACACGGCTCCCGTGCCATCGTCACGGCCCAGGGCGAGCTGTTCGGCTGGATCGGCGGCGCGTGTGCCGAGCCGGTCTTGTTGCGCGAGGCTCGACGAGTGCTCGAGGAGGGCCGTGCGTCCCTGGTCTGGCTAGGTCAGCCCGAGGACCTGGAGAAGATGCACGTGCCCGAGGGTGTCATGACCATTCCGATCTCCTGCCAAAGTGACGGGGCGCTGCAGATCTTCATCGAGCCGGTCATGGCGGCGCCGCACGTGGTGATCGTGGGGCG
>RGQW01000104.1 GCA_010029945.1 Actinomycetota bacterium
GAACGAGGCGATCGATGCGCCGGACGAGATGGCGGACACGGCACCGCGGGTTATCTCGGTGAAGGTCCCCGTCGACAAGATCGGCGAGGTGATCGGGCCGAAGGGCAAGATCATCAACCAGATCCAGGAAGACACCGGCGCCGACATCACCATCGAGGACGACGGCACGATCTACATCGGTGCGACGGACGGTCCTTCGGCCGAAGCGGCACGGACGGCGATCAACAACATCGCTAACCCGACGATGCCCGAGGTCGGTGAGCGGTACTTGGGAACGGTCGTCAAGACGACCAACTTCGGTGCCTTCGTCTCTCTGGTTCCGGGCAAGGACGGCCTGCTCCACATCTCCGAAGTCAAGAAGTTGACCGACAAGAAGCGCATCGACACCGTCGAAGAGGTGCTGAACGTCGGCGACAAGGTGCAGGTGGAGATCAAGGAGATCGATCAGCGCGGCAAGTTGTCGCTGACCCCGGTGCTCGACAAGAGCGACGAGTCCAGCGAGGCGTGATCGTTGCCTAATCGCGCCCAAACCGCGACGCTTATTCGTGGTGCCGACGGGGGAGTGGTCAAGCGGACCACTCTCCCCGGCGGCCTGCGGGTCATCACCGAGAACGTACCGGGGGTTCGTTCGGTAGCCCTGGGTGTGTGGGTCGCGGCTGGATCGCGGGACGAGCCGGCCTCCCAGATGGGCTCGGCCTTCGAAGAGATCGCGATGTACGACGACGAGCCTGGTGAGTTGGTGCACGACGAATTCGCCATGGCCATGTTCGGGGATTCACCACTGGGTCGACCGATTCTCGGCACCGTCGACACGATCACCGCTTTGCCGCAGAACGCGATTCGTCGCTTTTACCGCAAGGCCTACACCCCGGATCGCATGGTTATCTCGGTGGCCGGAAACGTCGACCATGCCCAGGTCGTGCGCCAAATCCGGGAGGTGTTCGCCGATCGACTGGAGCCATCGGTCGATGCGGCACCGGCTCGACCCGTACGCAAGCGTCGGTGGAAAGCCGACACGGTGCGCATCCTGAGCCGGGCGACCGAGCAAGCGCACGTAATGATGGGAACACCCGGGCTGGTCCGCGGGGACGAGCGACGCTACGCCGCGGCGGTCCTGAGCACCGCCCTCGGTGGTGGGATGAGTTCGCGGCTGTTTCAAGAAGTCCGCGAGAAGCGCGGCCTGGCGTACTCCGTCTACGCCTACGCCCAGTCGTTCGCCGACGCCGGCGTCTTCGGCATCTACACCGGATGTCTGCCATCGAAGGCGGACACGGTGATGGACGTGTGCGTGAGCGAGCTGCAATCCGTGGCGCGCGACGGCCTGACGCCGGAAGAACTCGAGCGGGCTAAGGGGCAGGTAAAGGGGTCCATGGTGCTGGGCCAAGAAGACCCGGGATCACGCATGTCTCGCAACGCGAAGTCCGAACTCAGCGGGGAGCCACTGGATGACATGAGTCGCGTCTTGGATCGAGTCGAAGCGGTGACGCGCGACGACGTCCACGCCGTCGCCACCGACCTGTTCACCCAGAACTTCACCGTCGCGGCGATCGGGCCCTTCGATCCCGGTCATACGTTCGCGGCCGTCGGATAGCGCTCTAGCCGAGGACGAACCCCCAGTCGACCGACGCCGTGACCGATGCGCCGGAGACCGCGTCGATGCGCACCGTGCCATTGTCGGTCGTCGTGACCTGCGAGACCACGTCGAAGTCGGGCCCCACTGGTGCGACCAGATGCGCGGTGCGCAGGTCGAGTTGGTGCTCGTCGTCGAACGTCTGGAACGTCGCGATGCCGCGGTCGATCAAGGGATTGTCGAGCGAGGCTTGTGGTCCGATGGCGAAGTAGGAACACACGTCTTCTATCCCCATGCGCCCGACGTGGCGTCCCTGCCACGGGTCGGCGGTTCGCCCTCCGTTGGTGATCCACAGCAACGTCATCGGCAGTGTCCGGACCGATTTGAGCGCGATCCATACGTAGCCATCGAGAACCATCGCCGACCACCCGAGGTCTCCCGCCTCGGGGTCGTTGACCAACATCACGAGATCTTCGTGGCCAGGTTCGGTCGGGTAGTGCGTCAGATCCAGGGTGGAATCGTCCATCCGAGGAACGGCCGCGAGGTCGGTGAATTCGGCCCCCGGCTGCAACACCTGGGTTTCACCGCGTTCGGGTAACGAGAAGAGCGTGGGATGGACCGAGCAGTACTGCATGGGACTCGTGGACAACCGGCCCGACCCGGGCGGGAGCGCGGAAAGGTCGAGCACTGGGTGGGTGCCGTAGTTCCATCGCCCGTGGAGCCCGTTCGAGCGCACCTGTTGGTAAAGCACCGCATCGTCGTCGTTGACTGAGACGGTCTTGTGAATGTCGGCGTCGAGATCCGAGGCGCGCATCGAGAGGGTGATGCTGGAGGGTCCGTGGCGATCCACATGCCATCGGTTGTTCGCCACCTCCCCGTGGATCGGCCCAGCAGCCGTTTCACCAAACGGCATACAGAAGAAGTCCCCACGCAGGTGGGACAGGATCGGCTCGGTGTCGGGGAAGTCCTGTGGTTGCCACGGTGGCAGGGAGTAGGGCTGAACCTCGCGGTTGCCCAACACGAAGGTGACCGGCGCGATGTGTGCACCGGTCAGTGTGATCTTTGCGTTGGCGCGGGCACTGGCAATCGACACTGATTCGGCACCGTGGACAGAGCGCAGATTCATCGACACACATCACTTCCTTGTGAGAACCGATCTCGACCCTAACGGTGTAGCGGTCGGGGACACCTCACCTACCGCGAGCCTGTTGCGCCCGTAGGCTGGTCGCTATGACCACGATGTCACCCCTACGTGTGGGGGTCACCGGAGCCCGCGGCCGCATGGGCGCCGCCGTTGTGGAAGCTGTGTCGGCCGCACCGGGGATGGAGTTGGCGGCGGCTCTCGACATCGGTGATGCCCTCGATGAGTTGGTCGCGCAGTCATGCGATGTGGTCATTGATTTTACGACCCCCGACGCGGTGATGGGGAACCTGGAGTTCGCCATCGGTGCCCAAATGCACTGCGTAGTCGGCACCACCGGGTTCGACGTTGAGCGCCTCGCCCGCGTGCAGGAGTGGACGGCCGGGCACCCGGGTGTTGGAGTATTGATCGC
The DNA here is from genome assembly GCA_010029945.1 of Actinomycetota bacterium. Lineage (GTDB taxonomy): Bacteria > Actinomycetota > Actinomycetes > S36-B12 > S36-B12 > S36-B12. The sequence continues at coordinate 3,124 of RGQW01000104.1, forward strand.
CCCAAACTTCAGCATCGGTGCTGTCCTGATGATGCACCTATCTACGCTCGCCGCCCGCTACTTCGAATCGGTGGAGATTGTGGAGTTGCATCACCCGGACAAGGTCGATGCGCCCTCGGGCACGGCCGCGCACACCGCTGCGGCGATCGCCCACGCTCGCGCGGATCTACCACCGGCTCCCGACGCGACAGCGAGCCAACTCGACGGTGCTCGGGGTGCTCGAGTAGAAGACATCCCCGTGCATTCAATCCGACTGCGTGGTCTCGTCGCGCACCAGGAGGTCTTGTTCGGCGGGCCCGGAGAGACGTTGTCCCTTCGACACGACTCCGTGGCTCATCACTGCCGCGATGGTGATTGCCAGCATCGCCTACGCCGTGATTGCCGCGAGTCGAGCGTGGATTCTGTTGGTATCCAAAGATCCGCTGCAGGTTGTTCTTGCCGTGGCGATCATTGTCATTCCGGTGATCGGGCTGGCCCTCATCGTTCGTGAACTCTGGTTCGGCTGGCGCACGCGCCAGATGGGCCAGACGCTGGCCGCCGAAAACGCCCTTCCCACCTACGACGGCGACCTCACGCCGTCCGGACGACCCACCAAGGCCGACGCCGACCGCAACTTCGAGCGGTACGCCCAGGAAGCTGAGGACAACAGTGAGGACTGGCGCGCGTGGTTTCGGTTGGCGGTGGCCTACGACGACGCACGGGATCGCAAGCGCGCCCGCGCGGCCATGCGCCAAGCATCGAACCTTTATGTCCGCTCGCTACAGAGCTAGGCCGGCACCGCGCAGGACCGCGGCTGTTGCTGCAGCGACGAGAATCACGACCAAGAAGGGGGCGCGCAGAGCCAGCGCAACGATGGCGGCTGCGAGTCCGGCGACACGGGCGTCGATCGTCACGGCGCTACCGGTGGAAAACGTCTGTACACCGACCAGCGCCGCCAGCAACGCGATCGGCAGTATCGCCGTCAGTCGCTGCAACCGAGGGTTGTCCAGCACTCGCTCCGGGATGACGTACCCGAAGAGTTTCAGGAGATAGGCCCCGAGGGAGCCGACGATCACGGCGGGCCAGATCATGCGCGCCTCCTGGCCATCAAGCGCTCGGCGACGAGCGCGACGAGCACCGCGGACAGGACGGGAAGCCCCGGACGCAGCACAGGAACAAGAGCAATCGCGACCGCAGCGCTCACCACGGCCAGGGCGATCGTGCTCCGGTCGCGAAGGCGCGGCCACAGCAGCGCGATGAATCCGGCCGGCACCGCCGCGTCCAAGCCCAGCGTGCGCGGGTCATCGAGCGCTGCTGCCCCGAGGGCACCGATCAGCGTGCCCAGATTCCACAGCACGTAGATGGCGATGCCGGTGGCCCAGAATGCGTGCCGGGCTTGCGGCGAACCTTGCGGATAGCGAATCGCCATCGCGGTCGATTCGTCGATGGTGAGTTGGGCTTGACCCATGGTGCGCACGATCGATGGCCGGCGGGGCGTGGTTACGAACGAGCGAAGGCTCAGCGCATACAGCGAGTTGCGCGCGCCCAGCAAGAGAGCTGTCACGACGGCGACGAGGGCGCCACCGCCGGTACCGAGGATCCCGACCAGGGCGAACTGGGAGGCCCCGGTGAACATTCCCAGACTCAGAAACTGCGTCTGCCACACGTCGAGGCCGCTGGCGACAGAGATCGCGCCGAAGGACAGCCCGTATGCCCCGGTGGCGACTCCGATGCCAACGGCGTTGACGGTGATGGGGCGCAGGGAATCGTCAGCGGTCAGAACGCACCTGCTGGCGTAAGCCCTTCGCGTGTGAGGATCGCGAAAACGTCCTCGATCGCAGAGCGGGCGGCGGGTATGTCGGCATCGACCGAATCCAACCGCAGCCGCCGAGAAAGAACATCATCGGTATCCAGGGCTCCCTCGTGCAAGATCGCGTGGGCGACATCGACGCGGGAGGCACTCGTGTGTGGGGCGATGGGCGCGAGGGCCCGCTGTGGATCCGGGAACAGGGTGGACAGTTCGCGAACGCGCGCTGCTTCCGCCCCGTAGCGCATTGTGAAGGGATCGGCGTCGAAGAATCCGGGGGAGCGATCAGGGGTACCGGGTTGCGCGCCGACCAGGGCGATCGAGCGCGTCCGGCAGGGCCGGTCGGTGATCATGTCGACCGCATCTTGAGCCATTCGCCGGTACGTGGTGAGTTTGCCACCGGTCACCGTGATCGATCCGGTGCTCGATCGAGACACCAGGTGCTTGCGCGAGACATCCGATGTTGTGTCGTCGCTGAGATCGTCGGGATCCTCCATCGAGACGAGTGGTCGGAGTCCGGCGAATGTGCCGAGCACATCGGCCGCGGTGAGCTCGGTTGCCAAGACTCGACTTACCTGGCGCAGGATCCAGGTGACCTCTTCTTCAGGTGCCTGAGGGACATCGTCGATGTGATCCACGCCGATATCGGTGATGCCGGCGAGAACGGTGCCATCGGGTCGCGGTAGCAGGAAGCAGTAGCGGGCGTCCATGCCGGGAACGGGAATGGTCAGGGCTGCCCGCGGCGAGCCGAGTCGACGGGCGTGCTCGAGCACACCCTCGTCTTCGATGAT
>RGQW01000105.1 GCA_010029945.1 Actinomycetota bacterium
TCGGAAATTCCCACATCCCCATCGACCCAGCCCACTTGCGCCGCTAATGGATCCTGATCAGGGGACGCCTCGGCCGGCTGCACGAGATCCATCACCTGACGCGCCACGGACATCAGCAAGCCGCGTTCCACCTCATCAACGCGCAAGACAACGCGGCCAGTCGCGGTTCGTTGGAATCCGTACGTCATCGTCCCTGCTCGTCAATCATCTCGTTGAAGCGTGGCCCACAGGCCGTAGGAGTGCATGGCACTGACGTCACGCTCCATTTCTTCTCTCGTGCCAGACGAGACAACCGCTCGACCCTCGTGGTGGACATCGTTCATCAGCTTCTCGGCCTTCTCGCGCGAGAAGTGGAAGTACGTCATGAAGACATACGTGACATAGGACATCAGATTTATCGGGTCGTTCCACACGATCGTTATCCACGGACGCTGGGTTTCGACGACCTCGTCCACCTGTTCCTCAGGAGCGGCCTCCACGGGAATCGACGCATAAACCACGATCTCAGTCTCGCAGGAGCCTGCGACGGCGGCCACGCCCCCGTACGCTGCTGCCATGGACGAGGGCAACTGCGGGATCGACCTGGAGCGGACACGTCAGTCCATTCCACCCCCTCGTGACGATCTCCCCTCCCGGCCGATTCTGGACCGGATCCGCGAATCCGTGATCGGTGACGATCACGTGATGCACGGTCCCTTCGGTCCCCGCCGTGTCACCTACGCCGACTACACCGCCTCCGGACGCGCTCTCGGATTCATCGAAGAATTCATTCGTGACGAGGTGCTCCCTCGATACGCCAACACACACACCGAATCCAGTGGAACTGGACTTCAGACCACGCGCCTTCGGGAGGATGCTCGCGCGCGCATCAAGAAGGCCGTCAACGCCGGCGACGAGACGTGCCTGATCTTCTGCGGCTCAGGGTCCACTGCAGCTGTCAACAAAATCATCGGTCTGCTCGGACTTCGGATACCGGCCGACCTCAACAACAAGTACCACCTCAGCGATCACGTGCCCGCATCGGAACGACCCGTGATCTTCATCGGCCCCTACGAACACCACAGCAACGAGCTCCCCTGGAGAGAGTCCATCGCCGATGTGGTCCCGATCCCCGAGGACGCCGACGGGCACCTGGATCTGAACATCCTTCGCCAACGGCTCGAGGAATTCAGCGACCGCCCGCTGCTGATCGGCTCGTTCAGTGCCGCCAGCAACGTCACCGGCATCGTCACCGACACGCACGCGATCAGCACACTCCTGCACGAGCATTCGGCTCTCGCCTTCTGGGACTACGCCGCATGCGGTCCGTATGTCGACATCGACATGAACCCGCGCTGCGTCGAGCACCCCCTGTCCTACAAAGACGCCGTCTTTCTATCCCCGCACAAATTCGTCGGCGGGCCAGGGACGCCCGGTGTCCTGCTGGTCCGACGGGAGCTCGTGACCAACACCGTTCCCGACAGCGTCGGTGGCGGCACCGTTGCCTACGTCAACCCCACCGAGCACCTCTACCTCACCGACCCCGAGCACCGGGAAGAAGCGGGCACCCCTGCCATCGTCGAGTCAATCCGCGCTGGCTTGGTTTTCGACCTCAAGGACGCTGTGGGAGTGGATGTGATTCAGGCCCGCGAGGAAGACTTCGTGCGCCGCGCCATCGACAGTTGGAACACGAACCCAGCCATCGAGGTTCTTGGAAACACGGACGCCCAGCGCTTATCCATCACGAGTTTCGTCGTTCGTCGACCCAACGGTCGATACCTTCACCACAACTTCATCGTGGCGGTCTTGAACGATCTGTTCGGTATCCAATCGCGCGGCGGCTGCTCCTGCGCGGGTCCCTACGGTCACCGGCTGCTCGGCATCGACGTGGACCGGTCGCACGAATTCGAGCGCGAGATCAGTCAGGGCTGCGAAGGCATCAAGCCGGGCTGGACCAGGATCAACTTCAACTACTTCATCTCCGAGCCAGTATTCGACTACCTCGTCACCTCCGTGCATCTCACGGCGGAGTTCGGCCACCGTCTCCTGCCGTACTACCGTTTCAATACCGCGTCGGGTTTGTGGCAACACCAGGACGGACCGATCGAACCTCCGCTTCGATTGAAGCATCTGTCCTACGACGCGAACGGCCGACTGACCTACACCGTGCACAACGAGCGAGCACCCGAGTCAGCTCTCGAGGGCTATCTATCCTCCGCCTGCGCGCTACTTCGCTCGCTAGCGGAGCCCGACCTCATCACGCATGTTCCCGGTGCTTCCGATGACTTCGAAACCTTGCGCTGGTTCGACATAGCGCGCGTCTAGGCCCGCCATCGAACCGCCTACCGATCGCTTATCTCTTCTTGACCCGGATGACGAATTCCTGCGAGACCCCGGGCGCTAGCCCGCCCTTTGCTCGCGACACCACCCGGTAAGTCCACCGCTTCTTCGCCTTCTGGGCCTTCGCCTTGATCGTCACCCGACCCTTGGCATTCGTGCGCGCACCCTTGACCTTTCGCCAGGTTCCCTTCTTCAGAACTTGCAGGATCACCTTCTGCTTCGCTTGGGCAGGTCGCACAATCGCCCGGACCCGAATCGGGGCACCCGAAGAAACCTTTTTCGTCTTGGCTTTCGCGCTAACCGTTGCACCCACGGCGACCTCGGCGGCAGGGCTCTGCGACGCAGCTATGCCCGCGGTCTCCGGCACGGTCAGCCGGACCCGTCCTGAAGAGGGCAGCAGGACCTGGAACGCCACGGCACCATCCGGTCCGCTCGCCGCCACCTGCAGGGCTTGCCACTCTTCGCTGCCAGTGGGCTGGAATTCCACCGTCACGGGCACATCGGGTACCGGCGCGCCGTTGAACGTCACCCCTCCGGCAATGGATGTTGGTTGGCCGAAGACCGCTGCCGGGGTGACAGCGATCGCGACAACCGCTTCAGCCGGGGCAAGGGACTGCGCGTAACTCCTGATGCCCGGCCACTGCGCGGGGTTCTCACCACCGATGGTCCATAGGGCCGCCGCATTCAATCCATACTGACCCACCAGTTGCGTGCGTGCGAGCACACCGTCAGGCCCGACGAAATTGACCTGGCGCTTGGCCTGACATGTCTGCGGTGTTCCCGACGAATCGGTCCAGTCCACATTCTTCGTGTAACGGAAGGAACTCTCTTGGCGCACCGGGTCCCAGCGGACATCCGCTTCGGTCAGGCCGTAGCGCTCGAGCAACGCAGGGATCTTGGCTGCCGTGACCGCGGCCATGGACGTTGCCGATCGGTACGCGCGCCTTTCTGACGCCGAACCACTCTTGCTCGGACATACGCCGGATAGCCGGTAGCCGCCGCCGGGCTTCGTTCTGGTCCTCGCTCGGCCGTAGGTGGGCACTCCGATTTGCAACTTGGCGGGATCCATCACCGTGACGGCGTGCTCGACATTCGCGCGCACCCAATCAATAGGAGCGATCGGGCCGATCGACCTCACCGTGTAGTCATACGCCATGATCCGAATTCGATCCACGTGCGGAGCAATCCCCGGAATGTTGTAGACCCAGTAGCCGTACCGACCACCGCAACGATTTCGTGTGTCGCACGGTCCCGGCACCGTCGCGGATAGCAATTTTCCCTGCGCATGAAGCGCGGCGCCCAATTCCGCAACGAACGTCGTCCAGTTCGGCAACGTGGCATCCCACGTCTTGCTGCCGTCGACGAACGCGAAGTTCTCATAGTCGAGATCAAGCCCGTCGTAACCATTGTTGACCACCAGGGCCACAAGGTCTGCCACGTGCTGACCTCTGAGAGCTGGGTCGGCCAGCGTGGCAGCCATTCGCCCCTTGCCCGAGGCATCGGCGATAGCGGGGATGACCACCATCCCCGCGGCCCGCAAGCGTTCCATCGCCCATGCCACATTGGCGCTGCCGTTGGTGAAGTTGGGATTGAGTGCCACTTGAACACCGCCGCCTTTGCGGGCGATCGCCGAGTACCAGAACGGGGACACGTCTTCGAAGAGATCGGCGTTGGCGACAGCGCTGTCGATTCCCACGCTTCGACTCGGGGAGGTCATCCAGTACGGCATCCATCCGCTGATCACCCTGTCGGGCGTGTTCGCTTGTGCAGGTGACGCGGCACCGACCTGTCCCACCAACAGGCCTGCGATCAGGGCGGTAAGGGTCAACACGATGGGGGGAAGACGACGCATCCAAGCATTGTGCGTCATAGCGACCCTCGGGCGTCGAACCCGGGGGGTGCGGGAGTGTCTGCCCTAGCGCAGGACCCGGCCGATATCCCCCGCTGCCCGAGAGACCCGAGGACCCACCTCGGATTCCTCGAGCTCACGGAAGGACACCACCCCCACGCTGGCCTCAAGACCCGGAACACCCGTGACCGGAGAGGCGAGTCCAAACACCCCCGGTGCTCCGTCTTCGCTCGCCACAACCCACGGAGGGTCCAGCGGCCTCGTTCCAGCTGTTCTCGCAGCCAAGATGGCTCGGCCGGCTGCGGCAGCCTCCAGCGGGCTGCGGCTACCGACGCGATACGTCACGTGCATGTCCGATCGGGTTGGCTCGGCGACGAGAGCGGCGACAGACTCCCCGCCATCGACGAGGCAGAGATACGCGGTGCATCCGACGGCGTCCGACAGCATCCGGAGCGCAGGGAACGCCGCGTCTCGAACAACGGGCTGTAATTGGCGACCCATGGCAAGAACGCCCAGACCCAGCCGACAACGCCCATCAGATCCTCGCCGGATCAACGCGTGCTGTTCCAGGGTGACGACCAATCGATACACCACCGTGCGTCCGATTCCCATCCGCCCAGCGATCTCGGTGATGGTCAAACCCTCGGCGGAATCCGCGACCTCCTCAAGGACCCGCAGCCCTCGATCGAGTGTTTGTGACGTCTCGGCGGCCATGACGTCAGCCAACCATGCATGGATGAGCAAAATGACACCGAAGAAGATGTTCCACCCGCGTCCGTCCTTGTGCGAGAAGCCCTCCAGAAGAGCGGCGAGTCCTTGGAAGAGGAAGGCAACGCCGATGAAGATTCCCAGCAGCCACTCGCCACCCAAACCGGAGTCGGCGCGGGTCGCCAGAAGGCCCAGGAAGACAGACAGGGCACCGGTGATGAAGTAGAGGGTGCGCATCCCACCGGTCAGTCCAGGAGCAAAGCCGCGAACGACGCTGAAGATGCCGGACACGATGAGCCAGATGATGAAGATCACCGCCAGGAGCTTGCCGGCCGACGCCGTGTTCACGACCGCCCAGATTCCCAGGATCAAAGTGACGGCTCCCAAAGCGAGCAGGATCCACCAGTTCTTGCCGATCGACCCCATGAGGTCGTCGTCTTCGACTATCACTACGTCCGAGTTCGACATGCGCATCCTCCCGATGCCGGCGACGGGGTGTCTCCCCAAATGCCGCCCCCATGCTAGGGGCGATAGCCCGAATTTTGGGGATGTCACCGCCCGATCGACCCCTATGTCCGGCGATCAGAGCCTTGTTCAGTCGTCGATGCGCCACATGTCCGGGTCCAGCCAGGTTTCGATGATGGTCTCCAACTCGCCCGATTCGGACAATTCCGCAAGGGCGCGGTCAACGCAGGCCGCAAGTGGATTCCCTTGCACCATGGCGAAGGACAGCGCAATATCCGGAGGATCGACACCGGCAACATTGGAGACGTCGATGTCCGCGATGCTTTCGA
>RGQW01000106.1 GCA_010029945.1 Actinomycetota bacterium
ATACCTGCGGCCGTAGGTTTCGATCACGGCGATGACAATCGCCACCACAGGAATGCCGATGATGGCGCCGATCGGGCCGAATAATGCTGCGCCGATGAACACCGAGGCCAGCGCCACCCCGGAGTTGATGGCCATCGTCGCGGTGGAGATCCGTGGCGAGAAGATGTAGTTCTCAATCTGTTGGTAGATCGTCGCGAAGATGACGATCCACAACACGTCCCAGGGGTCGTTGAAGGCGGCGAAGAAGGCCGGGACGATGATGCCGATGTAGGTGCCGATGGTCGGGATGAACTGGCTGACGAAGCCGGCGAAGATGCCCATCGGGAGCCAGTACGGGATGTCGATGATCCAGAAGAACGCGATATGCGCCGCCGAGGCAACCGTTGCCAGGGCCAGTTTGGAGATGACGAAGCCCCCGGCTTTGCGGACCGAGATATCCCACACCTCGATGAAGACAACTTGACGCTCCGGCTTTAGCCACGACGCGAGGAAGCGCTTGATCTGGGGCGCTGACGCTGAGAAGTAGAAGCTGAAGACGACGATGGTCACGAACGAGAAGATCGCACCGAAGACGCTTGAGATAACGCCGAGGAGACCGCCGGCGAGGGAGCCAGCAAGATCTGCTAACTGCTGGGTGGTCAGGTTCAGGTTGGACGTGATTTCCGCTGGATCGATGCGTGCGTCGAACGTGCTGTTCAGCCAGGACACGGCGTCGACGATCAAGAACGGCACGCTCAAGACCAGGGCGGTTGCCTGGGAGGCCAAAGCCCCTCCGAAGAGAACAAGGAAAATCACAATGCCGGTGATCACACCGACAGCCACGATGGCTGTTGCCAGGGCCCGTGGCATTCCCCGTTTCGCCAGGCCCGAAACCAGCGGGTCGAACGAGATCGCCAGAAGCCACGCGAGCAGAAGATTGAACAAGAATCCGGCCAAGCGCACAGCGCTCCACTCGAGAATCTGAAACAGGAGTATGCCGACGAGGATGATCAGAACGCTCCGGCGAAGGAACGTCGGATCCAGAGCCACCATCTGGACCGGACGCCGAGGCTCGACCTCGTCGGGAGTGTCCGCCGGAACGTCGGGAGGTGCTGGATCCTGAGACATTTCCATCCTCCCGGGCGCGTCATCTGCGTGCGGTGCTGCCCGCCGGTGAGAATGTACCGTGCCGACCTACCGTGATGAGGGAATTGTGCTTCGCACCCAGAAACTGGGCGAGGCCGATCGCATCATCACGCTGCTCACCCGTCGAAACGGCCGGATCCGCGCCGTGGCCCGCGGTGTGCGCAAGACGTCGAGTCGGATCGGCGCCCGCCTCGAACCGTTCAATCACGTCGATGTCCAGTTCTACGAAGGCAAGTCACTGGACAACGTGACCCAAGTCGAGACGATCGACGCGATGGGCGGTCGACTCGCCGACGACTACGGCAAGTGGACCGCCGGCACCGCGATGCTCGAAACCGCCGAGCGGCTCTCTGCGGAAGAACGTGAACCGAACGTGCAGCAGTACGCACTGTTGGTGTCGGGCTTGAGGTCGATGGCGGCGGGTGAGCACGAACCGACCTTGATTTTGGATTCGTACCTTTTGCGTTCCCTTGCGGTCGCGGGATGGTCGCCGTCCTTCGACGAATGCGCTCGTTGCGCGCAACCCGGGCCGCACCGAGCCTTCAACGTGCACGCGGGTGGGATGGTCTGTAGTGCGTGCCGCCCGCCGGGGAGTGCGGCTCCGAGTCCCGCGGCAGTGACCTTGCTCGGTGCCCTGCTGGCGGGGGATTGGGAGACCGCCGACGCGGCGGATGACAGGACGCGAAAGGAGGCGAGCGGTCTCGTGGCGGCGTTCTTGCAGTGGCATATCGAGCGAGGGCTGCGCTCACTGCCGCTGGTCGACCGATCGTGACGCTCGACGGGATGGGTCCGCGGCGCGCCGGTCATCTGTGAGGATGGGGTGATGGCACGTCGAGCGAGTGGACCGCTGAGGCAACCGACACCGCACCCATCGGGGGCGACGCCACCGAACCTGCCTGCGGAACTCGTACCCAACCACGTGGCGATCGTGATGGACGGCAACGGTCGTTGGGCGAAAGAACGGGGCTTGCCCAGAACCAAGGGTCACGAAATGGGGGAAGCGAGCTTGCTGGATTGTGTGCACGGCGCGATCGAGCTCGGCATCTCTCACATCTCCGCCTATGCATTTAGTACCGAGAATTGGAAGCGCTCACCGGAGGAAGTGAAATTCCTGATGGGCTTCAACCGGGATGTCATCCGTCGCAGACGCGATGAGATGAACGAACTCGGTGTCCGGGTGCGCTGGGCGGGCAGGCGCAAGCGATTGTGGAAGTCGGTGATCGATGAACTCGAGACGGCCGAGGAGATGACCAAGACCAATTCCACCCTGACTCTGACTATGTGCGTCAACTACGGTGGCCGCGCAGAGATCGCCGACGCTGTGCACAAAATCGCTGAAGACGTTCGAGCCAAGCGTTTGGATCCTGACAAGATCACCGAACGCACCATTGCGAAGTACCTCGACGAGCCCGACATGCCCGACGTCGATCTGTTCGTGCGCTCCTCCGGTGAGCAGCGCACCTCGAACTTCCTGATCTGGCAGTCGGCCTACGCCGAGATGGTTTTCCTGGACACCCTGTGGCCGGACTTCGATCGCCGGCACCTGTGGCACGCCTGTGAGATCTACGCCTCTCGCGACCGTCGGTATGGGGGAGCAGTGCCGAACCCACCGAACTAGGCCGCTAAGGGCCGTGATGGGCCGGTGAGTGACGAGTGTGATGTTGGGGTTCCGCTTTGCGTCGAGTGAGTGGGCGCAGCAGAGAAAATCCCTAGAGGGCCCACGACCGTTTTCTGCCGAGGCCGGTCATCTCGCCGGCCAGGGAACACACTTGCCACAACCACAATCGTGGAGTTGCCCGCTTTGGGCGCTCGCGTTGACCACAATGAGCGCATGCAACGAACGCGGGTCCTGCTCGTGGAAGACAATGACTTCACCCGATCCACGATGGCGGCGTCGCTGCGCGCTGAGGATTGTGTGGTGGTGGCGAGTGTGTCCTCGGCCAAAGAAGCGGTAGTCGCGGCGAGCGACCATGATGTTGATTGTGCGGTGATTGACCTGCATCTGGGTCCCGGCCCCACTGGTATCGACGTCGCACACGGCCTGCGCAAAGCCGATCCAAACATTGGGATCGTGTTGTTGACTTCGTATGAGGATCCGAGGTTGCTGTCTGGGAACCAGCGGCCGCTCCCGGAAGGCGCGGTGTACGCGGTGAAGAATGATGTTCGCTCGACCGCTCAGTTGCGAGAGAAGATCGACATGGCGGTAGGGAAAGCAGATCGCCCCGTGGGTCAAGGACTGGGCTACGTCCCCTTGACGGATACTCAGATGGAACTTCTGCGAATGGTGGCTAGTGGCCTGACGAATGCCGAGATCGCTAGGCGGCGGTCGGTTACCGAGCGTGCCGTGGAGACCGCGTTAGCGCGCATATTGCGCAAGCTTGGTGTTGAAGCTGATAGCGGGGAAAACTCGCGGGTCTTGCTGCTGCAGGCTTACTACCAACTCATCGGTGGGCCCGGTGGTCGCTGAACGCTCTTCGCTTCGGGCAATGATCGGTGGCCGGTGGGCCGTCTCATGGCAAAGCTACGCATTCGCGTACCCGGTCTCAGTCGGCTTCATCGTGTTCACCGAGCGTGCCTTTGGCGACACATCTGAATGGTTGATGGGCCTTGCTGTCAGCACCGTCGCATATCTGGCAACGGGGGGTGTACTAGCTATTGCCGGCGCCACGGTCTTGCGTCACCGCCGGGAGACCCCAGCCCCGATCTTCGTGGTTGTCGTCGTTGGGGGAATTGCTTGGATGGCCCGCAGCGCTGTTCTGAAAGCCTTCTTGGTCGCCCGGGATCTTCCGTCGGAGGCGGCCCTGTCGCAGCGGCTGCTCTATGGGTTCTTGCTGGGCGCGACGATCGTGCCGATCACGGCCTGGACTTTGGCCTCTTTCTCCAACTTCAACGAGGAACGGCGCCGACTGGTCGAGGAGCTGGTCCACGAGCAAGCGTCCACGCATAGCCTGGCTACGTACGTGCAGGCTGTGCGAGAAGGAATACTTGACCGCATCCAAGCCGCCGTCCGCCGTAGTGGTGGAGCGCTTCTGGCGATGGACGATGGAAATACTCCTTCCCCCAGCGAAGGGGTTCGAGTGCTTGACGCACTTTCCCAGGCGGCCTCCAGGGAACTGTCCGAGGATCTATGGCGGGAAGCCAGGAAAGATTCGAGGGTTCATGTCACCCAGATCATTCGATCGGCGGTCTTCTATCGGCCATTTTCCTACTGGATGCTGATTCCGATCGTCGCCTTCGGTATTCCTGTTCTCTTGCGCATTTGGCCCACTCAGACGGTCGTAATTGTCATGCTCGTACTGACGCTATGGGCGCTGTGCATCTCTGGGATAGCCAATACTCTCGTTGTAAGGGTTTCGACGAGAACGGCCTTGTGTGTATACGCAATCGCAGTGGGATTACTGCTGATGTCAGGCGTGTGGGTAGTCGTTTTCGTTAACTGGCTAGGTTCGCAGGCGCCTGATGGAGATCGCCTTCCCCTCCTCGCCAGCCTGGGATTCGGAATTGTTTACACGACCGGCGGCTTGGCTGCCGGGACCGCAACGGCCCGGCGCGAAACCCTTGACTCCCTGCGTGCGTCCATATCTGACGCTGAGATCCAAAGAGCCGCGATCGCTACTGAGGAGTTGCGTGTTCGACGAGAAATAGCAACCGCACTGCACGGAAATTGGAGCGGAAACCTCACCGCCGTCAGTATGCGATTGCAGCAGGCAATTGACAAAGGCGATAGCCAGGCTGCCAATGAGGCTATCTATGAAGCGAAGCGTCTCGTGGAAATCGACATGGTTCGAACGGCACAACGAGATGAATCCGACCTGCAGGCGATCACGAATGCACTCGCCGCGGCGTGGGATGGATTGGTGTCCATCCGTGTCCATCTCAATCTTCGAGAGAGCTTGTCACCGTCGACAACACGAGCGGCCGAAGACGTGATCATCGAAGGCATCAACAACGCGGTGCGTCATGCCGATGCGCAGAACATCACCATCAGTGTTGAAGGTGTCCCAACGGACATAGAGATCACCATCACCGACGACGGCCACAGCGCAACACCATCTCTTCCAGGCCTCGGTAGTCAGTTGTTCGACTCTATTGCCGCGGGGGAATGGTCACTCACCCCGCAAGCCGGGGGCGGGTCGGTCCTTTCGGTGCGGATGAGGACCTGAACAACACCAAGAAAGTCTTAAGCAAGACGTTCGGATTTCCGAAGATCGCGTATTCGCCTTTCCACGCACTTTCCCCTCGGAGCCGCTTTGCGTTTCTCCCTGGATCGGATGCCGACTTATCGTGCTGTTAAGCCGATTTGCTCTCCCGATTGCTGCCCATGACTTTGTTGATGCGCCCTCTCCTCACCTGCGTGCGCGCGGGCCTCTCGGCATTGCTGTCAATAGTGCTCGTGGTGGCTGGGTCATCGTCGGTGTGGGCGGCAGAAGGGGTCGATTCGACGGTCGTTGACGAGGCTGACGTTGTAAACGACGACGGAACGACGGACGATGCAACGACGGACGACGCAGCGACGGACGACGCAGCGACGGACGA
>RGQW01000107.1 GCA_010029945.1 Actinomycetota bacterium
ACAACGCACTGCGTTGCGCTGGCACGAGCCCGCGGGCGAGTCATCGGAACGCAGTGCGTTGTCCGTCGACGAGCAATTCTCGGCACAAGGATCGGGGGTCTAGTCCGGTGGAGGAGCAGCACGCAGCAGTGTCGGTCGCGGTCATCGATGACCATGAACTCGTGCGTCAGGGTCTGGCGTCACTCCTAGCAGGCGCGGTGGTCGCTGGCCGCCAGGTCGAGGTCGTGTACGCGGGAGGCAGTGTTCAGGCCGGCATCGAGGCGCGGCCAGACATTGCTGTGCTGGACGTCGATCTCGGCCCAGGGTCGGCACGGGTGGACCAAGCCGTCGGTGAACTGCTCGAAGCCGGGAGTCGGGTCCTGATGATCAGTGCTTACGACGACCCACGCAGTATCAAGGCCGGACTCGAGGCGGGGGCGCTTGGTTTCGTGCCCAAGCGTGTGTCCCTCGAGGTGTTGGTGGAGGCGCTGTCCACCGTCTACACCGACGAGCTCTACTTGTCGGTCGATCTCGCGTCGATCCTGGCGGCCGCTGTCGAAACACCGGACCTGAGTCCTCGCGAGTCCGAGGCGTTGAGGCTGTACGCGTCGGGCTTGTCGATGACCGCAGTGGCTCGCCGGTTGGAAATCTCCCCGCACACGGCCAAGGAGTACCTCGACCGGGTCCGGGCGAAGTACGCAGCCGTGGGACGCGAGGCCCGCACCCGCACCGAGTTGTACGCGGCGGCACAGTCAGACGGGCTCTTGGAGGAACCCGGGCAATCCTGAAGCCTTCAGGAAAAGGCTCTGGTTCGTCGGTCGTGTCCCCCCAATTGGGGACACGAAGCGGTAGCGCCCGCGGGCGTCGACACGCCATTGTGTGGTGTCCGGCGACAGCGGGGGAGTCGCCGGATTCTTCTTTGCCCGAGCGCTCGGGTCACAGATAGGCGCGCAGGCGTATTTGCCGCAGGGTCACCGGTGAGGCTCCGGCCGGTTCATCAATGGCTGGTTCGTCGTAAGCGATCTCGCGGTGGGCTCCATCGGAGTCGAACCCGGCGGAGCGCAAGATGTGCAGTCGATGATCGTCCGCGGCGGCGATCCATACCGACAGCGCGCGGGCGCCGACACTCGTTGCCGAATCAGCGAGCGCTGCCAGCAGCCGCGAACCGTGGCCTGCACCGCGCTCGCCGGGTAGCACCTCCCAGGCCACGATCTCCACGGTGTCGGGTTCGGCATCGGTGTCCGTGCACGGCGCAATACCCGCGAATCCCACCGGTTCTCCGCCACGGGTAGCGACCACGACACGGTGCGCGGGCCCGGGCGGAGCGATCACTGCCCGAGCCCAGGCGAGCTCGGCGTCGCTCGCGGTTACGGCGTCGAAGATGGATTCGGGCCACGAATAGTCGTGACGCCAGCAGGTCTCTTGCATCGTCGCGATGGCGGTGGCGTCGGCGGCTGTTGCCGGTCGCACGAAACCTGGCTCGCCGGAGCCTGGTGGATCACCCATCTGAATAGTCTCTCGCGGGTAGTGTTGCGAGGGTGCCCAGCCTCCCTGACAGCAGCGATCACGACGCTTCTTCCGCCTCCGACGCCAGCGATGCCAGCGGCGACATCACGTTTCGCAGCGACGTCACCGTGGAACTCGTCCGGGCGAGTGCCCGGGATGCCGACGTCGTTTTTGCCGCCCGCGTCTCGACTGTCGGTGAGTCCAGTGTTGAGGATGTCGATTCGGATGCGCAGCGTTCGGCGGGGCTGATCCGCTACTTGATGCGCGAGCGTCATGGAAGTCCCTTCGAGCACAACTCCATGACGTTCTTCGTGCAAGCGCCCATCTTCATGTGGCGTGAGCACATGCGGCATCGGATTGCCAGTTACAACGAGGAATCCGGTCGTTACCGCGAACTGCGTCCGATCTTCTACGTTCCGGACCAAACGCGGTCGGTGGTCCAGGACGGAAAGCCCGGGGCCTATGAGTTCCATCCCGGCACGCCGGAGCAGTACGCCGTTATCGACTCTGCAACCCGGGAATCCTGCGTGGTGGCCTACGACGCCTACCAGCGCATGCTCGATGCAGGGATCGCCCGGGAAGTGGCGCGCATGGTGCTGCCGGTCACCATCTATTCGTCCGCCTATGTGACGATGAATGCCCGTGCGTTGATGAACTTCCTGTCGTTGCGCAAGAAGAGTGATGATGCGACCTATCCGAGTTACCCCCAGCGGGAAATCGAAATGGTCGCGGAGGCGTACGAGGAGCATTTCGCCCGACTGATGCCGATCACCCACGAGGCTTTCGTGGCTTCTGGGCGTGTGGCCCCGTGATGCCGGCCAGCCGATAGCCTGACGGCCATGTCGACACACGCTTCATCCCGCGGAACTCCCTTCGGAGTGATGCTCACCGCGATGGTCACGCCCTTCGCGTCCGATGGCAGCCAAGATCTCGATGGTGCACAGGTACTTGCTACGCACCTGGTCGATCAGCTGGGCCACGACGGACTCGTGATCAACGGGACGACGGGTGAGTCCGCCACCAAGACCGACCAAGAGGATCGCGACCTGGTGGCCGCAGTCGTCGAGGCCGTCGGCGATCGCGCGTGGGTGGTGGCCGGTGTCGGCACGAACGACACCTCGCATTCCATCGCGAGCGCCAAAGCTGCGGCCGCAGCCGGCGCGCATGGCGTCATGGCTGTTGCCCCGTACTACAACCGACCCCCGCAGGAAGGCTTGATCACCCACTTCCATGCGATCGCCGATGCCACCGACCTGCCTCTATTGACGTACGACATTCCCAAGAGAACCGGTGTCGCCATCGAGACGGAAACTCTCGTGCGTATTGCCGAGCACCCGAATGTGGTGGCAAACAAGGACGCGAAGGGTGACCTGGATGCCACGCAGTGGGCGATGGCTCGCACGGACCTGGCGTGGTACTGCGGTGACGACATCTTGAACTTGCCGATGCTCATGCTGGGGGCGTCGGGAATGGTGTCGGTGGTGGGTCACGTCGTGGGGGACCGTCTCAAGGAGATGGCCCAGGCGCTCGCGGCTGGCGACGTTTCCCGGGCCCGTGCCATCAACGCCGAACTGCTGCCCGTCTATACGGGTCTGTTCCGAACCCAAGGCGTCATCTTGACGAAGGCAGCCTTGCGCATGCAGGGCCTACCGGCGGGTGGCTTGCGACTTCCGCTCGTCGACGCGACCCCGGCCCAGGAGGAGCAGTTGCGTATCGACCTCGCCGGGGTTCGCGGCATCGGCGCCTGACCGTGCAGCACGACGAGATTCCGTCGCCCGCGCCGCTGAAAGAAGGAGCGCTGCGGGTTCTGCCGATCGGCGGCTTGGGAGAGATCGGCCGCAACATGGCCGTTTTCGATTTCGATGGCTCGCTTCTCATCGTCGATTGCGGGGTGCTCTTTCCCGAAGAGTCACAACCGGGCGTCGACTTGATCCTGCCGGACTTCACTCCTATTGCCGATCGCTTGGAAGATGTCGAGGCAATCGTTCTCACGCACGGACACGAGGACCACATCGGAGCGGTTCCCTACCTCCTGCGGATGCGTCCTGACATACCGATCTACGGAAGCCGACTGACTCTGGCGTTCCTGAAGGCGAAGACGACCGAGCACCGGCTGTCGCCGGACCTGCACGAAGTCAGTGATGGCGAGCAGGTGCAGGTGGGCCCGTTCGGCGTCGAATTCCTCGCCGTGAATCACTCGATTCCCGATGCCATGGCCGTGGCGATCACCACCGATGCTGGCCGGGTCCTGCACACCGGGGACTTCAAGGTCGACCAGCTGCCGTTGGACGGTCGGGTCACCGACCTCAACGGCTTCGCCCGTTTGGGTGATGAGGGAGTGGATCTGTTGATGATCGACTCCACGAATGCCGAGGTTCCGGGGTTCATTCCCAGCGAGCGGGACATCATGCCGGTCCTGGACTCCGTCTTCGCCAAGGCACGAGGTCGCGTCATCGTCGCGTCCTTCGCCTCACACGTGCACCGCATTCAACAGATCATCGACATGGCCGTCGAGCACAGGCGAAAGATTGCCTTCGTCGGTCGGTCCATGGTGCGCAATATGCACATCGCCCGTGACCTCGGGTTCTTGTCGATTCCAGAAGCGACGTTGGTGTCGGCCGACGATCTGGCCGATCTACCCGACGACAAAGCAGTCCTGATCTGCACCGGGTCGCAGGGGGAGCCGATGGCTGTTTTGTCGCGGATCGCCAATCGTGATCATGCGATTTCCGTCGGGCCTTCGGACACCGTGGTGCTGGCATCGTCGCTGATCCCTGGAAACGAAAACGCCGTCAATCGCGTCATCAATGGCTTGACCAAACTCGGCGCGTCGGTGGTGCATAAGGGAAATGCTCTGGTGCACGTTTCCGGCCACGCGTCCGCCGGGGAGTTGCGCTTCGTCTACAACCTGGTGAAACCGCGCTTCGTCATGCCCGTGCACGGAGAGTGGCGACACCTGGTGGCGAATGCCGCGGTGGCGCAGAGCGTGGGCATCGACTCGCGTCGCATCCTCGTGGTGGACGACGGCGTCTCGGTCGATCTCGACGAGCAGCGCGCGGTGATCAGTGGATACACACCTGTTGGTTTCGTGTACGTGGACGGATCGAGCATCGGTGACCTGACCGAAGCGTCCCTGAAAGACCGGCGGGTGCTCGGTGAGGAGGGGTTCATCTCGATCATCGCGGTCGTGGACATCGTGGCCGGCACGGTGGTCGCCGGTCCGGAAATCCACGAGCGCGGATTTGGCGAGGAAGTCCTCTCCGAAGGGGTCGACGACGTCACCGGGAAGGTGCGCGAAGCGCTCGAGCAGGCTCTCGCTGACGGCATCGACGACCCGCACGACCTCCAGCAACGAATGCGGCGCGTGGTGGGTCGGTGGGTCAATGCGACCCACCGCCGCCGGCCGATGATCGTCCCGGTGGTTGTCGAGGCCTGAATCGGCGCCGGTCAGCGCCGGTCCTGTCCGCAGCCGTTGACCGCTCGGAGGGCAGAGGCGAAATATCCCTTTTTCCTGGTGCGCGTGTTACGCGTGTGACTACCGGGATTGTGTGCTTTCCGGCGCTAGCCTCCCTGCATGGCGTCTCGTACGTCCGCTTCCCCACGTACGTCCCGTGCGCGTTCGGCAAGCGGCTCTTCCCGTTCCCGTTCTACGTCCCGTTCCACGTCCAGTTCGAAGTCGCGATCTCCTCGACGGGCTCCCCGAAAAACCTCGAGCAGGTCTCGCGCATCGGGCAGCTCCTCGAAGCGAGCCCCCGCGCGCAGCAAGCCGCAGAAGCGTTCGGCCCGCTCGTCCTCGCCCGGGCTCTTCACCCGGGCGGTCATGGGGATCGGTCGGGGTATCCGGGCCGTGTGGATCGGGCTCGCGCACCTGGTGGGCTCGATCGCCCGAGGAATCGGACGGGGGGCACGTGACCTCGACCCCGAGCACCGCCGCGATGGACTCGGGCTTGGACTCATCGCTGGGGCGGTCATCATTGCCGCCGCGACCTGGTTCCGGGTAGAAGGCTGGTTCATCGCATGGTCGGGAACCATCGCGACGGCCATCTTCGGTGCCTTGGCGTGGATCGCGCCGCTCTGCCTTCTTGCGCTCGCGTGGCGATTCCTTCGCCACCC
>RGQW01000108.1 GCA_010029945.1 Actinomycetota bacterium
CGCAGCACATTGTCCGAACTCGTCATGACCTCAAAGCCGATTCCCCGCACGTAGCTGTGTGGAATCCCCGGAGCCAGATACACCGCATCGCCCGGCAGCAAGGTGACGAAATCCAGTAGTGGCGTCATCAGCACGCCGATATCCGCGGGAAAGTCTGCTGCGGCGCTGCGGTAGGCCGCGATCTCCGATTCGCTCATCACCCGCGTCATGGACCCCGCATCGTTCGCTCGATCGATTGCTTCGGGAAGTTGACCTACCAGTGCTTGCGCGTGTGACTGCTGCTCATGGATCAGCTGGATTGCGGCCACCCGATCATCGGCGTGGAGAGCGGCCGCGGCCAAAGCCATGCCCTCGACGCGCTCGAGTATTTCCGCCGCATCGGAAGCCGGGCGCCATCCAACGAATGCATCGAACGGTTCGAGGGCAACCAGAACTTCGGCCTTTTCATAGGCATCGGCCAGGACGGCCGGGCCTGCGATCTGCTGCTCGTCCCACATGCGCTTCGCCTCGCGAGCGTTCGGATGCACCTGCACGGACAGTGGTCGACCCGCGGCGAGGATCTTCGCGAGGACGGGGGCCTGTTCTCGGGTGAGGTGATCGGCGAGAGTTTCGGTCGGGTCAGCGGTGTCGTCTTCGTGAACCGCTGCATCCATCGGTGACGGTCCGCTCGGGTGCACGCCGAACCACAGTTCTGCCTGCGGGGCACCGGTGGACACCTGCGTCCACGGCGTCAGGCCGTCGAGGATTCCCCAGTCGTAATCCTTGACGTCACCTCGAATCGAGAACATCACGCGGAAGTAGAGCCCGACTCGTGGGGGTCTCCGCCGGCCTGGTCCATCAGCATGACCGGGATCCCATCTCGCACCGGGAATCGTCGGGAGCACTCAGAACACACGATCTCGGATGCTTCTTCATCGGCCTCGACCGCGGCGTGCTTCTCGCACGGGCAGGCCAGCACGTCCCACAAATGCGGAGACAAGCCCAGCGGGGAGTTCGGGTACTGACTCACGTCGCTTCACCCCTCATCAGTGCGAGAACTTCATCCCGCAATGTTTCCATCGTTGCCGTCTCGCGTGCCTCGACATTCAGGCGCAACAACGGCTCCGTGTTGCTGGGCCGGACGTTGAACCACCACTGGCCACCATCGACGGTCAGCCCGTCCATGTGATCGGTGGTGACGTCGTCGTGGCCTGCGAAAGTGGTCTCGATCAGATCCATCATCGCCGACTGATCCTCAACCGGGGTATTGATCTCCCCCGAGGCCACATAGCGTTCGAACTCGGTCAGCAGCGAAGAGATAGTCGTACCTTCCGGTGTGGACCCGAGTGCGGCGAGCGTGTGCATCGCCGCAAGCATTCCCGAATCAGCTCGCCAGAAGTCACGGAAATAGAAGTGGCCCGAGTGCTCACCGCCGAAGACAGCGTCTGTTTCAGCCATCGTCGCCTTGATGAAGGAGTGACCTACGCGTGTCTTCACCGCTGTACCGCCACACTCGGAGACGACTTCCGGAACGGCCTTCGAGGTGATCAGGTTGTGAATGATCGTCGAACCCGGACTGCGCTGTAATTCCCTCGCGGCGATCAGTGCCGTCAAAGTCGACGGGCTGACAATGCGACCACCTTCGTCGACAACGAAGCATCGGTCAGCATCACCGTCGAACGCCAATCCAATATCGGCGCCGGTGCTACGGACTCGAGCTTGAATGTCGACCAGATTGGCTGGCTCGATCGGATTGGCCTCATGGTTGGGGAAAGTCCCGTCGAGCTCGAAATACATGCGGTCGATCGACAGCGGCAAGGCCGGAAGGCCAGCGTCCTCACCCAGAACCGCAGGCACGGTGTAACCGGCCATTCCGTTCCCCGCGTCCACGACGACCGTGAGGGGGCGGATATTCGAGAGGTCGACGAGTTCACGAAGGTAGCCGGCGTAATCGGCGAGTGTGTCTCGCGATCGGGCTTCACCCATCGTCTCGTCGGATTCTGGGACGCCGGATCGAATCATCTGCTTGATGTCGGCAAGCCCCGTGTCCTGGCCCACTGGCGCGGCGCCCGCTCGACACAGTTTGATGCCGTTGTACTCGGCCGGATTGTGGCTCGCCGTGAACATGGCTCCCGGTAGCCCCAGCGATCCCGACGCGAAATACAAGCCGTCGGTACTACACAACCCGATGAGAATCACATCGCAGCCTTGCTCGCGGACACCGTCAGCGAAGCTCGCCACCAGGTCGGGACCCGACGGACGCATGTCATGACCGATGCACACCGCTCCAGGGCCACCCTGAGCTCTCGCTACTCCCAGGACTCGGACAAATGCGGCCCCGACGTCATGAGCGAGCGCCTCATCCAACTGATCTGGGTAAATTCCCCGGACGTCGTAGGCCTTGATGATCGAGTCGAGATCGCGCACGACGGAAGGTTATCGGCGAACCCACAGCGACACCCGGGCGCCGGGCTTGCGGACCTGGGGGCTTACCAGAGGCCTTCGTGGTCAAAGGGCTTATCCCCAGCGTCCGGGGGCGACGTAAAGACGGGATGGGCCTCGTCATAGCGCTCACCCGCAGCATCGCCGTGCCCGGCGCCGGTGACGTCGTGGCCGGCTTTGGAGCTCTCGGAGGCCTCGGTACGTTCGGAGCGCCGGCGGTCCCGGGCGTCCGGCGAATCCTGCGCGTCCTGACTATCCGACGCGGTCGGCGTGAAGTCCGTGTGTGCCACTTCGGGAACCACGCGCAGATGACCACGGCGGCCGTGCGTCGCGTCCATAGCGCCGTCGTCACTATCTGTACCGCTTGCCGTCGGCGCATCCGGTGTCTCGAACCGGGGCTTGGCGGCCTCTCGGACTGCGTCGGCGAGTGCTTGCAGATCGTCGCTGCTCGGTTTCAGCGCGTCAGGATCCGGCGTGATGCGCACAACCTCCCAGCCCCGGGGAGCCGTCAAACGGTCGCTGTGCATTTGACACAGGTCGTAGCAGTGCGGTTCGGCATACGTCGCAAGCGGACCGACGACCGCCGTGGAGTCGGCGTATACGTAGGTGAGGGTGGAGACCGCCGGCTGAGCGCAGGACGGCTTGGAGCAGCGGCGACGACTCACGTCCGGCACGCTAGCGGTCAGATCCTCATCACCGGTGTAGCCGCGCCGCCTTCGGAAGAAACACCGCGCGGTGAGCATGTACGGGGAACGTTCGTGCCCCTCGGTCAGGCGCGCGGACGTTGGAATTCAAGACCAGCGTCAGCGGCCGACCACCGCGACGTCCGCAACAGCCTGAGGCACGGGCACCCGCACCCGCAGCGGCTTCCACGGATAACCGGTGATCAAGTCACCGAAGTCAGAGCGCTCCTTCACCCGGTGCGCCGCCAGAATCGGCCCGGACCCTGGGACGGGCGTAATCACGCCTGTGAACCAGTCGACATCTGTCGGAGGTTCGAAGGTGATCACCCGCACCTCACCAGCGGGTACCGATACCCGAACCGGTTCGGTCTCCTCGGCAATGGTTGTTCCCCCGCGGAAGGGAAGCATCGTGACGTCTACCTCCACCGATGTTGCCGGGGCCGCGATCTGTAACTTCACATCGGTCGCATTCCGCACCGGAAGCCCGCTCACCGCCGAGGGGCCGACGAAAGGCTGAGCGCCGGCGGTGAAGGACGCTTCGTTTTGCACATTGCGCCCACCGAAGAACTGCCGCATTCCCACCACGATCGGTTGATCCGACGTCAACTGCAGCGCCGCCGGGAGAACCCCGTTCGGTGATGGCGGTAACGCAGGCGTCATATCCAATGTCGTGACCGCGCCCGCAGGAACGGTGACACTGCCACGGTCGAACGGCTGGTAGCTCCCGTCCTGAGCGAGGACGCGAATATCCACGATCGCGTCGTTGTCCGTCGTCGACACCACCGACATCACCCGCGCCCCGTCACCGGCCAAGATGCCGGGCAGGTAGACGTTCGTCGCGGGTTCCGCGGCAGCAGGAATCCAATCGGTTCCGATCGCGTCTAACCCGCTGCGCTGCTCATCGTCGACCGACGCCCCCACGCGACCCGCCCGCGCGATCACATGGAAGGCGGTGCCATTGATCCCGGGGGCCACCTCATCGAGGCGAACGATGATCCGGTCCTGGCCCGGGACGACCAGTCCCCGCGTCGTCGGTGTCTCGATCTCTCCTTCCGGGCCGTGAATGATCACATCCACGATCGCCGACGTGACATCCGGATTCACCAACACGACACGCGTCACACGACCGGAAACAGCGCCACCCCCCACGAACCAGAAATCCGATCCGGCCGGGGCGCACGCAGTGCTCGCCATCCCTCGACCACGACCGCTGGGGTCGCGACCCCATTGATCGGCGATCAGGCCTGGCGCCAGCGCTCCCTCACCGTAAGCCTCGACTGCGGGCAATTCGATTCCGAATGCCTCGATCTGGCCCTGTTCGCCCGGTGCCTTCAGGTTGGAGCCTGCCGATTCCGCGCCCGGGAGGGTGCGCAGCCCCGCCTCACCGTCGCCCTCTTGCCCAGGCTGGCCGGGAATGACAGCTCCCGTGACGCGAACTCCCAGATTTCCGCCCGTTCCTGGTTCCGGACACAACAACACGCTCGATCGAATGGGTTCGGCGATCGTGGTCCGGGTCACCGATTCATCGGAGTTGGCCCCGGCGAGAAAGCCGACGCCCACGATGCTGGCGATCAGGGCGAGAACAAGCAGCGGGGGCACCCACCGGGACAGGCGCCCACCCGAGGTGCTGGTGACCGTGGTCATGGGTTCACCCCCGTCGATTCGTCGCCCGCGTCGTTACGCGCGTCCTTCGTCGTCCCGTCCCCATCACGGGAGTCCTCGAGCGATACGCCCTGCGTTGTCGGTGGCGTTGTCGGTGGCGTTGTCGGTGGCGTTGTCGGTGGCGTTGTCGGTGGCGTTGTCGGTGGCGTTGTCGGTGGCATCGACGTGGACTCAGCCGGCTCCATCGACTCGGTCGGATCCGCGGCTGCAGTCGCCACCTGTGTCAGGTCGAGAAAGTGGGGCACCTCGGGAGCGTCCGGTCGGTCTGGGTCATCGGGGTCATCGGGGTCAGGATCAAGAACCCGACGCTCGGGCAGTGCGAGAACAATCAGCGCGAGAATGACGATGGCTTGGAAGATGAGCCACCCACGCCGAAGAGAGTCATCAAAGGACGCCACGACCGTAGATGTCGCTTTCTCCACCGGAACCACGAAGGCCGCCGCCCAATTCAGGGGCTCGGGAAGTTCGGCCCGGGCCAGAGTTTGACCATCGATGGACGCTGACCACTGCGGTGTCGATGTCACGCCCAACCACAGAACCCGCGAGCCAGGGTCCACGTCCACAGCCTCGGGAAGCGCGCCGTCAAGGTACGGGTCGGTCCCGATGTCGCCGGGTTGAGCAATGTCGAGAGCCATCGGAAGGAACTCACCCGACGCGCTGTCGATATCGAAGACCTGCGCTCGCGACGTGACACCGCTGATGCGCCACAGCACCTCCCCTTCCGCGCGAGCAAGTCGACGTAGTCCCGGCTCGGAGTCGAGTGCCGGGACGATCGAACGCGAAGACTTCGCCGCGAGGGTGACGTATCGAACGCC